>CAYPYT010000161.1:0-3445 GCA_964415105.1 uncultured Planctomycetia bacterium
AGGAACGGTTAGGAAGGACACCAGTGGAAAACAAAATATTTAAAGAAGCATATATTAAGTCTGTGGACTTGTTGAAAAGTTTACTGGCAGGACCTGAATATGGAAATATCGGGTTTTTTGCCTCTACGTGCGATAAGGATAATTACAAGAGGGTATTCGCGAGGGATGCTTTTTGGATATTTATGGCAAGTATCCTTTCCGGAGATCGGACGCTTATTAAAGGATGTAAAGACAGTATCCGCACACTGGCCGCTCATCAAAGAGATGACGGTGCTATTCCAAGTAACGTATCTCCCGATGGAAAAATAAGTTATGGGATAATCAATCCAAGGGTGGATTCGACAACTCTTTATATCATAGGCTGTATAAGATTCGCGTACCGTTATCCCGAAGAAAAAATATTAGAGGATCATTTCGAGTCGATCGAGAAAGCTTTTTCATATCTTGAAAATACGTGGGAAAATAAAAAATATGAACTTTTATTTATACCGCGGGCGGGAAACTGGGCGGACGAATATCTCCAGCAGGGAGTTGTTCTTTACGATGAGGTTTTATGGTATATGGCTATTAAAGAGTATTCAAAGGTTCTTAAAAATATCAATAAGGAAAAATCCGTTTATTATACTGAAAAAGCTGAACGCGTAAAAAAACTTATCAATGAAAAGTTTTGGATAGAAAATTTGGATAAAGACAGGGAATACATTTATTCAAACATGACAAACAAGTTCAATTTTGAAAAAGCCGGATATTACATACATTTTTTTTACGCGCCGACCCGGGATAAAGTTTCATTTAATTATCCTCAAGGAATATTTGACGCGTTCGGTAACATACTCGCGATTCTCGCGGAATTGCCGACAGAAGAGCAGATCGGAAAGATCGTGAATTTTATTGATGAAATTTCCGTTAATAAGTATCCTTTAATTCCCGCGCATTATCCATTTTTTTCCGAAGAAACTTTTAGATACCAAAAACTGCATCAATACAGGTTTAAACAGTTTGTCGGCCATTATCATAATGGCGGACTCTGGCCTTGGTATACGGGGCCGTTTGTCGCTTCAATGGTAAAAAACGCGAGAAAGGAAACCGCTTTAAAATTTTGTGAGGGAATACTAAAGGCGAATAACGAAAAAAAAGAAGGGATGAATTTTTATGAATACCACACGGGGAAAAGAGCGATAGCGTATTTAGAAGTGCTTTATCCCAAGGGTATTGATCTATATGTATCGACGCCCATTTCAAAATTTGTCAAATCTAAAAAATCAACCGCGTTAATACACTTTAAAAAGACAGGAGTGAACGCCGAAAGCGATATAGAGGTGAGAGCGCTTAACATCAATCAAAACGAAGAAATAAAAGTTTCAGCGGTGGGTCCCGATGCTCAGGAAGTCATAATCGGCATTGCCGGGCTGATCGGTCCCGACGGGCATAATTTTTTTAAGGTTAAAGACATAATTCTTAAAGGCAGTAAAGCGGGAGGCGCCGCCCATCTTGGAGTAAGCGCGGCCGCGTATGTTATAGCATACGCGGCTCTCTTTAAAAAAAGAATAATATTTGATGAAAAACATTAATGAAAAGGGCTTTTACAACGCTTTAGTTTTGTTTGCCTTTTTCGCGGAGAAAGTATAACATAAACATAATGATGTTCAATGAATCGTTTAAAAGCACGCAAATAAAAATGAAAAGAAAAAGTTTTATCGCGCGCGCGGTAATATTTATGCTTTGTATGCTCGCGGGCTTTTGTTCGGCGCGGGCGGAAATAAGCGACGGTTTCGGCAAGGCCTCCCTGCCGGACAGTTCTGAATATGAAGGTGATTTTAAAAACGGTAAGTTTCACGGCAAAGGGACGCTTGTGTGGCGTAACGGATCAAGATACGCGGGCGAGTTTCAAGAGGGGATGATGGACGGGGCCGGCGCGTATTTTGAAAAAGACGGAACTAAATATGAAGGTGAGTTTAGAGGCGGTCTTCCGCATGGCAATGGAGTTTACGCTTTCTCAAGCGGAGACGTGTATGAAGGCCAGATGCGTGACGGCGCTCCGACCGGGTGCGGGGTTATGACGTTTTCAAACGGAGATAGATATGAAGGAGATTTCAAAAACGGCAAGTTTCACGGGAAAGGAAAATATGTTCACATAAACGAAGAAGGAAATTCCATATCCATGGAAGGTGATTGGGAAAAAGGCGAATATTTAAATTAAAAACGTTTTATAACGCGAATTTTTGAAAGGGAAAAAATTATGGGACTTAAAGAGAGAAATAAAAACAAAGTTAAGCACGGATTAAAAAGACGAAAAAATCGGCAAAAACTCGCGAAAAAAGGTCTGAATCCCGACGATTTTTATTCCGGCGGGTATTATGTCGGAGTAAAAGACGCTGTTTAGTACCGAGTCGCGATGTCAGGGAACCCGTGTTTTTTTTTAAAAGAGAAACTGTTTCGGGCGATAGATCGTGAAGTAGCGGAAGGTGATACGTATCATGAAGCTGATATTCTTAGCCTTGGGCGGCGCGTTAGGGGCGTTGATGAGATATGGTTTATCCGGATTTGTATATAAACTTATCGGTACGGATTTCCCTTATGGAACTTTGGTAGTAAATTTAACCGGATGTTTTTTTATGGGGGTTTCAATCGCGCTGGCGGAAACTAAATTTGTTATAGGCCCGAATCTTAAACTGTTTATTATGATCGGATTTCTCGGCGCGTTCACTACTTTTTCGACATTCATATTGGAAACGGATAACCTTCTAAGAGATAGTGAAATGGCGCGGACTTTTATGAACGTGTTCCTGAACGTAATCGTATGTTTTGTTTTTTTAAGAATAGGCGCTTTTGTCGGAAAATTGATATAACCGAAAAAAAGGATGTAATATGGGAAATCCCTCGGAAGGAAAACTTCTAAGAATTTTTATTGACGAAGCCGATAAATACAAAGGCAAACCCTTATATGAAGAAATTATACGTCTTGCCAAAGAAGAGTCACTGTCCGGAGCGACAGCTATAAAAGGGTTTATGGGCTTTGGGTTAAAGCATCATATGCATACGTCAAAATTTTTAAGACTTTCGGATAATCTTCCCATAATCATTGAAATTATTGATACAGAAGAGAAAATAAACTTATTTTTACCGAAGCTTGAAGGAATAGTAAAAGAAGGTCTGATTACCACGGAAAAAGCGAATATAGTCATACATCACCCAGAGATAGAGTAATACGATTGTTTCCCGCCCCCTCCATTGCGAGATATATTTTAAGTCCAAAAAAAATAATTTTAAGAAACAGACTTGAAAACATGAAAGAAATAACTATACTTAGACTTTCACGTCTCTTATCCGCTGATAAATATATGCTTCGATGTTTTGAGAGAGCGTTTGTTTTTAATAATACGACATATAATACCAATTACAGAAAATAATTACCCAAAAGAAGCAGAGATCCCGACCTTGCCTG
>CAYPYT010000162.1:0-3442 GCA_964415105.1 uncultured Planctomycetia bacterium
GTCAAATGAACCGCGAGCAAGTAACTCAGACCGAAAGCTATGACTCCGCTGAAGATCTTTTGACCTCTACGAAATATGAATACCGAATAACCGGAGCATTAAATAAAACAACGACCTATGCCGCGGATGACAAGAAACTGACAGAAACCTTCTACGCCGGCCGAATGAACAGGGAAAAAGTAACCCGTGCCGAAAGTTATGACCTATCGGGCGAATTACTGACTTCTGCGAAATACGAATACCGGGCAACCGGCGCGTTAGTCAAAACCATAACATGTGACAGCGCGGAGAAAAAATTAGCAGAGACAATGTATATCGGTCAAATGAACCGAGAAGAAGTAACACAAAGCCAAAGCTATGATATTGCCGGAAAGATATTGACCACTACTAAATACGAATATGGGACGCGCGGAGAATTGGTGAGGACAGAAACGTATGACGCGCTTGGCAAGAAATTGTCTCTCGCGTCATACATCGGAAGAATGAATCGTGAAGAAGTAACCATAACCCGAAATTATGACGCGGCTGAAGAACTTTTGACATCTACCGAATATGAATATTCGGCAGATGGAGCATTAACAAAAACAGTAACGTATGACACGAATAACAATAAACTGTCTGAAACAATACATACTGGTAAGATGAATCGCGAAAAAGTAAATCTAACCCGAAGTTATGATTTTGCTGAAGCGCTTATGACATCCACTAAATATGAATACGAGATAAACGGCGCTTTAAATAAAACAACGATCTTTGCGGTCAATAACGAAAAACTGGCAGAGACAACGTATATAGGTAAGATGAATCGGGAAAAAGTCATCCTGACCCAAAGCTATGATCTTGCCGGAGAACTATTGACTTCTAATAGATATGAGTATGAGACATCGGGCGCGTTGAATAAAACAACGACCTATACTGCCGATAACAAAAAACTGGCGGAGACTTTGTATACCGGTCAAATGAATCAAGAAAAAGTAACCGTAACCGAAAGTTATGACTTGGCCGAAAAGCTTTTGGTTTCGACTGTTTATGAATACGAGATAAACGGCGCGATAAATAAAACAACGACGTGTGACGCGCTCGGCAAGAAGATAGCGGTGACAATGTATACAGGCCGGATGAATCGAGAAAAAGTAAACCTGACCGAAAACTATGATCTTGTTGGAGAGCTTTTGGCCTCTACTAAATATGAATACGAGATAAACGGCGCGATAAACAAAACAACGACCTATACCGCGGATAACAAGAAACTGGCAGAAACTTTATATTTCGGTCAAATGAACCGGGAAAAAGTAACCGTAACCCAAAGCTATGATCTTGCCGGAGAACTTTTGACTTCTACAAAATACGAATACCGGGTAGCGGGCGCGTTGAATAAAACAACGACCTATACTGCCAATAACAAGAAAGTGGCAGAGACTTTGTATTTCGGTCAAATGAACCAGGAAAAAGTAACCGTAACCCAAAGCTATGATCTTGCCGGAGAACTTTTGACTTCTACAAAATACGAATATGAGACACCGGGCGCGTTAGTTAAAACCGTAACGTATGACAGCGCGGATACGAAATTGGCAGAAACTACTTATGTCGGCCGAATGAACCGAGAGAAAGTAACCCTAACCCAAAGCTATGATCTTGCCGGAGAACTTTTGACTTCTACAAAATACGAATATGAGATATCGGGCGCGTTAGTTAAAACCGTAACGTATGACAGCGCGGATGCGAAATTGGCAGAAACTGCTTATACCGGTCGAATGAATCGCGAGCAAGTAACCCAGACCGAAAGTTATGACTTAACTGAAGAGCTTTTGACTTCTACGAAATATGAATACCGAATAACCGGAGCGTTAAATAATACAACGACCTATGCCGCGGATAATAAGAAGCTGGCAAAGACAATGTATTCCGGTCAAATGAACCGGGAAAAAGTAATTCTAACAGAAAGCTATGATCTTGCCGAAGAACTTTTGACTTCTACAAAATACGAATACCGGGCAGCGGGAGAGTTGAATAAAACAACGACCTATGATAACAATGCCGAAAAACTGGCGGAGACTTTGTATACCGGTCAAATGAACCGGGAAAAAATAACCCTGACCGAAAGCTATGACCGTGTTGGAGAAATACTAACTTCTACAAAATACGAGTACAGGACAAACGGCGCGTTAGCCAAAACAAAAACATATGACAGCGTGGGTACGAAAATGGCGGAGACAATGTACGCCGGTCAAATGAACCGCGAGCAAGTAACTCAGACCGAAAGCTATGACTCCGCTGAAGATCTTTTGACCTCTACGAAATATGAATACCGAATAACCGGAGCATTAAATGATACAACGACGTATGACACGTTTGGCACCAAGCTGTCTGAGACAACATATACCGGAAAAATGACCCGCGAAAAAGCAGATCAAGCCCAAAGTTATGATCTCGCTGAAGAACTCGTGACGTTGACAAAATACGAATACAAGTCAAACGGCGCGTTAAATAAAACAACGACCTATGCCGCGGATAACAAGAAACTGGCCGAGACTTTTTATGTCGGAAAAATGAACCACGAAAAAGTAGATCAGACTGAAAGTTATGATCTCGCAGAAGAATTATTGACGATGACAAAGTACACATACGAGTTAAACGGCGCGTTAGCAAAAACAACGACGTATGACACGCTTGCCAAGAAGCTCTCAGAGACAACATATGCCGGAAAAATGAACAGTGAGAAAGTGAATCTTATAGAAAGTTTTGACTCCGCTGAAGAACTTTTGACTTCTACGAAATACGAATACCGGATAACGGGAGCAATAAATAAAACAACGACCTATGACGCCATTGACAAAAAACTGGCCGAGACTTTTTATATCGGTCCAATGAATCGAGAAAAAGTAACTGTGACCGAAAGTTATGACCTCGCGGGAGAGTTTTTGACCTCTACGAAATACGAATACAAGGCAACGGGAGCGTTAAGTAAAACAACGACCTATGACGAGAAGAACAAAAAACTCTCAGAAACAATTTATGCTGGCCGAATGAACAGGGAAAAAGTAAGCCTGACCGAAAGCTATGATCCGGCGGAAGAGCTGTTGACCTCAACTGAATATGAATACGAGACATCGGGCGCGTTAGCCAAAACAATAACATATGACGCGGGTAAGCTGAAACTATCCGAAACGATATATGCTGGAAGAATGAATCGAGAAAAAGTAATTCAGACCCAAAGTTATGACCTATCCGAAAAGCTTTTGAGCGCGACGGAATACGTATATTCAGCTGACGGCGCGTTAAATGAAACAACGACATATGACGCGCTTGACCTTAAGTTGTCTCTGGTTGCATATGCCGGACGAATGAATGGGGAGAAAGTAACCGTAACCGAAAGCTATGACTTGTCCGGAGAGCTCTTAACCTCTACGAAATACAAATACGATATAACGGGAGCATTAAT
>CAYPYT010000163.1:0-3427 GCA_964415105.1 uncultured Planctomycetia bacterium
TGAACGAAGTGATCATCCGTAAACATAACGAGAGGGTGAAACCCGAAGATACCGTGTTCTTTCTTGGCGACTTTATATTTAAGGGCGGGAAAGAAGGCGGAGAAGAACGCTACCGTGAATTTGAGAAGAAACTCAACGGTAAATTCATATTTATCAAGGGCAATCACGACCGGAACAATAGCCTTAAGACGATCATTACAAAGATGTATATTCACTACGGCTCAAAGGATATTTGTATGACGCACCGGCCGGAAAATGCCGATCCTGATGTGCCTCTTAATTTTTGCGGGCACGTGCATCAGCATTACAAGGTTAGACGTCTGAACGATAAATCTCTGATAGTGAATTTATCGGTTGAAGCCTGGAACTATTATCCGGTTTCATTTAATGAAATCACATCCGCTGTTTCAGCGTTTAAAAGGGAGGAGAACAAAACAGCCGCTGAACCAACGGGGTAGCAATGGAAAGTTTAATCAGTTTACGACATCTGAACCTTTTGTTCTCAAACCATGAACTATTTAATTAAAAAGGAGAGTGACTTATGGCAAATCAAATATTTCGATGTATGGAATAAACCACAAAGAACCTACGAGGATCGGTCAAGCCGAACCTCGTAGGTTCAATCCTAAACCAGGAGGAGACAAGAGGGGCAGACAGAGACAATTGACAATCAAAATCATGTAGGGGCGAAAAATTTTTCAGCCCTACGAAAATATAAACCGGCCAACTGACTAACCGGCGCACTGGGCTAACTAATTACCCGCCATTGCTTCACCCTCCTAAATATGTTAAAATGCCGTATTATGAAAAGAACTGTTAAACGTAGCGGAGTTACGTTTTATACGTATATTGCCCGGTGCCGGGATGGGACGTATTATACGGGGTATACTAATGATTTGGAGCGGCGCCTGGAAGAACATAATGATGGGCGTGGGGCTAAATATTTGAGAGGGAAAACCCCGATAAAAATAGTTTATACGAAATAATATAAATATTACAAAAATGCGTTGAATGCGGAAAGAAGGATTAAAAAGCTGAGACGCGAACAAAAGGAAGAAATGGTACGGATATATGAAAAAAGGAAATTATTTAAATAATATAGAAGCTGTCCCCCGCAGTTTTCTTCGAAAACTAGCGCGGGGGATACCCGTGCGCAGGTTCGCGAAAGGAAAATTTTTATGAAAATTTTCCTGCGAACCTACGGGTGGCCGTATATCCCCGTATGTAGGGATGATTTTGGGGCTGTTGCGGAAAAGAAATGGTTTGGAGTGAAGATGTTAGGGTAAAATAACCGTTAATTTTCGTAAGTTCAATAATTGAATTTATAGTTGGCATCTCAGATATTCAAATTTGCAGCGTTTAAGCCGCTTTGGAGCTGCAATTTACTTGACAAAATAATAAGTTATGGTAAATTGTTACCATAACCATGGTGAAAAAAATGATATCTCTACGTTCAAAAATAACAATAAAATTGCTGGATTATTATTTTCTTAATCCTGATGCTCAGGTATATATTAATGAATTGGCCAGGATTTTGGAAGTTGATCCTAAAAATACTGAAACTAAGCTTAAGGAATTGGAAAAAGCAGGCCTTTTCAAAAGCGAATTTCGCGGAAAGCAAAGATATTTTTTTCTTGCAAAAGATAATCCGGTTTTGAAACATTACCGCCAGATTTTCTTAAAAACCCACGGCATAGAAAAGAGGCTCAAAGATGCATTAAATGGTATCAAAGGCATTAAAGAAGCATACTTGTTTGGCTCATATGCGAGTAATAAGATGGATTCTTCAAGCGATATAGATCTTTTGGCTATCGGCACACATTCTGTTTTGGAATTACAGAGAGTGGTAGCTAAATTGCAGAAAGATACAGGTCGAGAATTTAATGTAACGAATCTGAACGAGAAAGAATTCGAGAAGAAAAAAAAAGATAATGATCCTTTTGTAAATGGCATCTTTAAAACTAAAATCATAAGGCTTATATGATTAATTTTGAGAGCCAACACTTTCAAAAACTAACGTTTCAAGAAAAACAGATTGACCAGTTCTTGCTGTCCGCCCAGCATGATCTTAAGATCGCGGAGGAATCGGACGTACCGGATGTTGTTTTTAAATTCGGTTATGACGCTTTGATTAAGCTGGGCATTGCCTTGATTGCTAAAAAAGGCTATAAAGTAAGAAGTACAGCCGGTCATCATATCAAGATTTTAGAGAAACTGAGCCAACTGCTCAAAGATGAAGACATTGTTGTGCTCGGCAATAAGATGAGGCAGGAGCGTAATGCTAATCTTTATGACGGCGGATTTTTTGTAGGAGAGAAGGATAGCCTTGAGTATCTTGAATTTGTCAAAAGTACCCTTAAGAAAACGGGAATTTAAAGGACAGCAGGATATAGTGGCCTAGACGCCTTGATGGTGTCTAGGTTTTTATTTTTTTAGTCGCAGTTATTTGGGTATACTTTTTCCAAAAGATAAGCTGGTAAAATACGACCGACTGTTTGTATATAAAAATTACCTCAATCTTTTTGAAGAGAAAGAATCTTGATATCCTTGGTGCTGTAGCAAGTTTTGCATGATGATAATGAACATGTTAGAACTATGAACTAAGTTTGGAATCTAAGGTTACAAGAAAAGGATTGAGATATGATTTGTATTTACTGTTTAAAAGATAAAAAAAATGTTTCGTTCAAGAAAACAGAGCATGTATTACCTCAATCATTCGGCTTAAAAGAAGGGGCATTTTTTTGATTTTAATTCAGGTACTATTCTATAATTAGCCACTGAAAAACCAGATGAATTAATGTAATAAGCCAGTGGATATTTAAAATTCGCACTAATAAAAATAAACACTATAAAACAATGATTAAGCGGCTAAGAAAAATTATGTGCACCTTACAATTAGAATCAGACAATAAGGGGTAAAGATATGGAAAAAGAAGAGAAAGATATAGTGCGGGAAGAGTCGCACCAAATTCCGGGCGGTGGAAAAATCTCTCACGGTGAAGCTGTTCGACATTTTTCTCACCAGAATTCGGCGTGGCAACCAAAGGTTTTTGTCAAAACCTTTGGTTGTCAGATGAATATGCGGGATTCGGAGATTATTCGGGAAATGCTTCAGGAAGCGGGCTATGCGATGGCTGTGTCTTTGGAAGAGGCGGACGCGGTGTTGTTCAATACTTGCAGTGTGCGTCAGCACGCAGAAGACAGGGTTATCGGGAATATTCGTGCTTTGGCGGCGCGTAAGAAGATAAATTCGGATTTTAAAATCGGGGTTTTGGGATGTATGGCTAAGAGGCATGGGGAGATGTTGTTTAAGGAGTATCCGCAGGTTGATATGGTTGTCGGTCCGAGTGATATTTATGCCGTGCCGGAACTGTTTGGCAGGGTTTTATCGGGGGAAGAAAAAGTTATAGCGGTGAAAAATATTAAG
>CAYPYT010000164.1:0-3345 GCA_964415105.1 uncultured Planctomycetia bacterium
GTCAAAAGATCTGTATCATTTGGTGCTGATCCCGATCGCGAAAGAAACCAGGGACATCGTCGAACCCGGAATAAAAAGCGTCCGAGCGAGTTCTTTCCCCCCGAAACGGATCATGATTGTGCTGGCCTTAGAAGAAAGGGCGGGCACGGGAATTAAAAAGGACGCGGAATACCTGCTAAAGAAATATAAAGACAAATTTTTCGATATGAAGATCATCGCGCATCCTGATGGAAGAATGGGAGAAGCGAAAGCGAAAGGCGCCAACGCCACTTACGCGGCGAAAGAAACAGCGGAATATTTTTTAAAGAAAAAAATTCCTTTCGAAAATGTTATTGTTTCCTGTTTTGATTCCGATACCGTGGTTAATTCCGATTATTTCGCGAGTTTAACCTATTATTTCCAGGTATGCCCGGAAAGAGAACATGCCAGTTTTCAACCGGTTCCGGTTTACAACAACAATATCTGGGACGCGCCGGGCCTCACAAGAGTTCTTGAGGCGGGATCTTCTTTTTTTCAGCTCGTGGAAGCGACCAATCCTGAAAAACTGGTTACTTTTTCAAGCCATAGCATGAGTTTTAAAGCACTGGTGTCCGCCGGATATTGGCCGGTAGATATGATTTCGGATGATTCGGCGATTTTCTGGAAAGCGTTTATTCATTTTGACGGAAAATATAAGGTCGTGCCGATGTATACGACACTTTCAATGGACGCGGTTGTCGCGGATAACTGGATCCAAACCGTGAAGAATGTCTATAAGCAAAAAAGACGATGGGCGTGGGGCGTGGAGAATTTTCCGATAGTAATGCGCGCTTTTTTGAAGAGTAAAAATATACCGCTTTTTTTTAGAATGAAACAGGCATTTAAACTTTTTGAAGGACACGTTGCTTGGTCGACATGGGCGTTTCTCTTGACGTTTATCGGGTGGCTGCCGGCAATTTTCGCGACGAAAGCGTTCTCGCATTCGGTGCTGTATTACAGCGCGCCGCGTATTATGGGGCTCATATTCAATCTCGCCTCCTTTTCCTTGATAACCAGTATTGTTTTAAGTTTACTGCTTTTGCCTAAAAACAAAGAAAAGCACCCGATATTTAAGCGGATAGGATATGCCTTTGAATGGCTGTTGATTCCTTTTACAATGGTTTTTCTGAGCGCGCTTCCCGCTCTGGACGCGCAGACCAGACTTATGCTGGGAAAAGATATGGCTTTTTGGGTTACGGATAAACAAAAAAAAACACCGAGACGGGAAAAATGAAAAGATTGATCTTGGCGGGGCTGATCGTCCTCACCGCGGGCTCTGCCGCGGCGAAAGAGATCTCCTCCCCGCGCGTAGGAACGACTTATAGTCCGATCCAAAGTGTGTATCTGGGGTTGGATTGGAAAAAGACATATCTTGACGTGCTTGATACCGGTTTTGATATCATTCGGCTGGGCGCTTATTGGAGTGAGATCGAGAGAACCGAAGGCGTTTATGATTTTGACGCGCTTGACTGGCAGATCCGAGAGGCGAGGCTTAGAGGGATCCCGGTAGTTTTAACCGTTGGAATGAAAGCTCCCAGATGGCCGGAATATTTTCTGCCGGGATGGCTTTTAAAGCGAGCGCGTCTTCCGGCGAGAAGCGACGTTTCTAAAAATAAAGAAGTAAGAAAACTGACGCTTGGGTTTATAGAAAAAACGGTATTAAGATACAAAGATGAACCGGTAATTTCCGTGTGGCAGGTTGAAAATGAGTCGTTAAATCGTATCGGGGAAAAGTCGTGGTATATCGGAACGGATTTTTTGACGGAAGAAGTAAATCTTGTAAGAAAACTTGACGGAGGAAAACATCCGATCCTTATCACTGCGGCGACCTATCCGAATAAGTTTCTTCGGTTTCTCGCGGCGATTTTTTCATGCGCCGATCCGGTCGAACAATATATGGACATTGCCGATATCATTGGGATCAATGTGTATCCGGTGATCGGGTATAAATTTTCGCGTATCGGAATGTATTTTAAAACCGGAAAAGAAGAACGGATAAAATATTTTTCTTCGTTAAAAAAACATATAGAAGAAAACGGAAAAAAAGTTTGGGTTACGGAGCTTCAGGCGGAACCGTGGGAACCGGGGTGTCTGGTTTACAAGGAAAAAAGGGTTCCCCCCACAGCTGAGCCGGAAGTGACCGGGCAGTTTTTTATGGAATTAGACGATATCGGAATAAAAACAATTTTTCTCTGGGGAGTGGAATATTGGCATTTCAGGGAATTGAAGTATGAAGACGAAAAGTGGAAAGAGTTGTTTTTTAAATTGAAGGATAGGAGAAAGTAGGGGCGGCACTGTGCGCGCGCCCGTAATCGATGAATGGTGAAATCGTCCGCCACTAACCTCGTAGGATGGCAGCAAAGAGCACTACCGACCTGCGAGGATGTTGGCTGGGTTTGTTGGCATTCGTAGGGGCGCACCCATGTGTGCGCCCCGGCAGCGCGTAACGATATTAAAGGAGGGTGAGATGGAACAAAACATTTCGAAAAACGCGGAAAAAACCAATGTGTTTGTTTATGTAATTGCCGCTATCGCGGCTTTGGCGGGACTGCTTTTCGGCTATGACACCGGGGTGATTTCCGGAGCCATTCTTTTTATCAAGGATCAGTTTGCTCTTTCTCCGCTATTGGAAGGAATGGTGGTTAGCGCCGTGCTTTTAGGCGCGGTTATAGGCGCGGCTTCAAGCGGGCAGTTATCAGATCGATTTGGAAGGCGCCGGGTGCTAATAGCGACCGCGATAATTTTTACTTTAGGGTCTATCGGGACCGCGATGGCGCCTACGGTAGCCTTTTTAATAATGGGGCGCGTCGTTTTAGGTCTGGCGATAGGAGTGGCCTCTTTCGCGGCGCCTCTGTATATTTCGGAGATCTCCCCCATACACATTCGCGGCGCCTTGGTATCTCTTAATCAATTGGCGATCACTTGCGGTATTGTTCTTTCTTATGTTGTCGATTATTCTTTTGCCGGAGGCCAAAGCTGGCGATGGATGTTCGCGATAGGAGTTTTCCCGGCGGTTACATTGTGGATAGGAATGATATTTCTTCCTCCAAGTCCCAGATGGCTTATGAGCCGGTCTTTAGCGGACAAGGCAAGAGAAGTTTTGAGCCGTGTACGGGGAACTTCGGATGTCAGCGAGGAACTGACAGCAATACAAGCGACTCTCAGAGAAGAAAGCGGAGGGTGGAAGGAACTTTTTCAGCCATGGCTCAGATTGCCGCTTTTTATCGGGCTTATATTGGGACTTTTTCAGCAGATCACGGGAATAAACGTTGTCATTTATTACGCGCCGACAATATTCGAATTCGCGGGATTTACTTCAGCCGCGGT
>CAYPYT010000165.1:0-3316 GCA_964415105.1 uncultured Planctomycetia bacterium
CGGCGGCTCTTCACGCCGCTAACCTACGAGGTTGGTGGTGTTTTCCGAACGGGCACCATTAACACAATACCATACGTGCAACCTCGTAGGATGGTAGTAAAGAACACTACCAACCTACGAGGATGCACTCCCACTATCCCCGAATTTCCCTACCAGATCGGCTCATGTAGCATGAGCCAGCCCTGGGCTTGACCCGGGATCTCGTATGTTCCCAAAAATAGTCTAAACACATAAATGTACGCGTACATTTCGTAGTCTGAAATGTGTAGTTATACTAATATAATTGGTAGTAGCGTCTTGCATGTGTCTTCTTGGTTGGGTAGACTTAAAGGACAGTTTAGGAAGGGGTATAGATGAAACATTCGATGGGTAGTGACAGGATGATAGCTATGGGTATCAAAATAGCTGATTCTAAGATGCATAGGGAAAACAAAATTTGGTCGCGATATAGTAACGACAAGGTGGATATTGGTGAAGAACTCGCGAAGGTTATTAGAACATTAACAAAAGAGGTTCCTTTAAATAAACCTTTGAGAGCGCTTTCAATCGGGTCGAGTGCTGAACCTCAGTTTCGGATTTTGGAAACTACTTTCAGGGGCGGGTTATATTTAATGGATGTGGAAAAAGAAGCGCTTAACGTTGTAGAGGAGAGAGTGTGCCGGCAATATACGAATCATGTCAGAACTATTTGTAAGGACTACAATGGAATATTTCTTAGTTCGGAAAACACGCGAAAATTTTTAAAAAACAAATTGAACAACAAAAAAGTTGATCTTATTATTCTGCATCATTCGTTGTACTACTCTGATGAAAGAAAGTGGAGTGAGATCATCAGTAACCTGTACCGTAAAATTTTAGCGCCTAAGGGGGCGGTACATATTGTTCTTATGTCCGCGGAAAGTGATAACACGCGAACTACTACATGGCTCTATAATCATTTTACACGAAAATATTTCGGATCCCGAAATGATCAAAATTTAATTCAGCTTCATCGTGAACTGAAAGAATCCAAACTTTTTGAGAAAGCGCAGGTTTTGTTGAAAACAACAGATGTTTGGTTCAACTTGAATGATTTTGAAAAGTTTATGGCTGTAGTATGGATGATAATGCTTTACCCTGCAGTGCATAACTATAGTCCGCAGCAAAAGAGAGAAATAACCGAGTTTGTTTATGACAATTTTTGGAGAAAAAAACAACCTTTGGTACAAGCGCAGGACCATTTGGCTATTTATCGCGGGATGAGTTTGAAGGGAATTCTTTAGCGCGTCTAAAAAAGGAGGAGGAGCAATATGAAACTGAACGTAAAAGCGTTTGCTTTGGCGGGTGGTATTTTGTGGGCGATTTCCGTATTTGTGATGACGTGGTGGATCATGATATTTACCGGAAATACGGGAGACCCTACGATTGTCGGTAAAATGTATTATATAGGATATTCAATCAGTCCTATCGGAAGCGTTATAGGCGCGGTTTACGGTTTTTTTGACATGGGTATAGCTTGCGCTATTTTCGTGCTTTTGTATAACAAACTTGCCGGAAAATAATTGTACTAACGATTATTTTTTTTATTGCGAAAAAACATAGGGGAAAAGATGAACAAGTTTGCAAGTGTGTGTTTTACTCTAATGTTAACGGCTGTTTTTTTATGTAGTCATTCATCCGCGGATGGTGAACGTGAAGAAAATCAGTCATTCGGCGGCGGGGATTATATGTCGGAAAAAGGTGTAAGAGCTTCGAATCAGGATTTTACCGGCGGAGATTATATCTCAGAAAACGGCGAAAGAGCTCCTGATCAGGATTTAGGCGGCGGAGATTATATGTCGGAAAGAGGAGTAAGAGCGCCAGGGCAGGATCTAGAGGGAGGAGATTACATGTCCGAGCAAGGCACAATGGCTAATGCCCAGGGTTTGGCCGGCGGAGATTATTTTTCCGAGCGCGGTACGCGCGCGGGCATAGGGCCGGAACAAAAAAAGAAACCAAGCAATATCGTTGACAAAAGAGGCGATATGCTTGTGTCATAAATTGTTTAGGGTGAAACTTTCGCCACCAACCTCGTAGGATGGTAGTAAAGAGCACTACCAACCTACGAGGATGTTGGCGGGGTTTGTTGGTTCTTCGTAGGGGCGGACCCGTGTGTCCGCCCGTAAATCGTTAATGGTGAATTGTTAATAGTTAATGAGAGGCGAAACGGAGGTTTTGGTACTATATGGGAGTTGGGAAGGGAACTGATCTTAGAAAAAAAATAGCCGGTGTTTTAATCGGCATTTTTATCGCGGTGGCGGTGTTTTTCGCGGTTAAGGATACGTTAATTAAAATTGCGGTTGAGGTGAGTGTACAGCATGTTACCGGAATGAAGCTGAGAATGTCGAAGTTAAAGGTCGGCATTTTAAAACCCGCGGTTAAAATAGACGGCTTGAAATTGTTTAATCCGGAAGGATACAATGATAAAATTCTGATTGATATGCCCGAAATTTTTATTAATTATGATCCCGATTCATTTTTTAAAGGTGAAGTGCATCTTATTGAAATGAGGATAAATCTTAAGGAATTTGTTGTGGTGAAAAACCGCGAAGGGAAAGTGAATCTTGATGAGCTTAAAATGATAGAAGATAACGGAAATAAAAAAGTTCCGAAAGAAAAAAACAAAAGTGTGCCGGGACTAAGGATAGACATTCTCAAATTAAAGGCGGATAAGGCGTACTATAAGGACTATTCAGGAGGCGCCGCGCCGGTTGTCAAAGAGTTTGATATCAACATTAACGAAACATACAGGAACATAGAAGACCTGAGCGCGCTTGTAAGTCTTCTTGTGGTGCAGACACTTGCGAAAACAACGATAACAGGTATGGCGAATCTTGAAATTAATAAACTGAAAAGTAATTTGAAAAATGTAATAATGGATCCATCGAAAATTTTTTCCGGTGAAAAAATATCCGGTATGAAAGAAATTCTTAAAGATGTGACCTCATCTTTTGGCGAATCGCTGATAAATTCACTTGAAGTGAAAGAAAATAAAGAAGAGAGGGAATAAACGTCTTATCGCGCGATTTTTTTGTTCGATGGTTAAAGAATAAATTAAAATCGGGAATGGGAATTTTATTAGAATCCACTAACTTCCTTTGACAAAGGGGGGATTTGAGCGTTTTTTTACCCCAAAATCGATATGGGATGTACGAATATGAACTAAACCGGCAAGATATTTGTTGACAAGAACCCCAATACTGTATACTATTTCCCTTATAAAATATTCAATTCCGAAAAGGCGAGCGTAGCACAGTGGTAGTGCAGAAGCCTTCCAAGCTTCCTACGTGGGTTCGAT
>CAYPYT010000166.1:0-3315 GCA_964415105.1 uncultured Planctomycetia bacterium
CACTTAGCATATATTTTGGGACCTTAGCCGATGGTCTGGGCTGTTTCCCTTTTGAGCATGGAGCTTATCCCCCACACTCTGACTCCCATAGCATGGTACGGCAGTATTCGGAGTTTGATTGGGTTCAGTAAGCTGGTAAGCCCCCTAGCCCATTCAGTACTCTACCCCCGCCGCCATCTACTATGAGGCTAGCCCTAAAGCTATTTCGGGGAGAACCAGCTATCTCCAAGTTTGATTAGCCTTTCACTCCGACCCACAGCTCATCCCACAACTTTTCAACGTTGATGAGTTCGGACCTTCGCTCAGTTTTACCCGAGCTTCATCCTGGCCATGGGTAGATCACTTGGTTTCGGGTCTACTTCATCCAACTAAATCGCCCTGTTAAGACTCGCTCTCGCTACGGCTCCTCCGTTTTAGCGGATTAACCTTGCTGAATAAAGTAACTCGCCGGTTCATTAATCAAAAGGCACGCAGTCAGACATTCCCTGACTAAATCAGGGCATAGTCCTCCTGCCGCTTGTAAGCTTATAATTTCAGGTACTATTTCACTCCCCTCACCGGGGTACTTTTCAACTTTCATTCACATTACTTGTGCACTATCGGTCACGGATTAGTATTTAGCCTTACCTAGTGGTCTAGGCAGATTCCCACGGGGTTCCACGTGTCCCGCGGTACTTGGGAAAAGACTCCAGCCGACTTGTTTTATTTCGCCTACAAGACTATCACTTCCTTTGGTTAATCTTTCCAGATTATTCGGCTATAAAACAAGCAGAAGCCGACCGGTTAGCACCCCAGTCCGAATCTCTCCCGCTACCATCTGCGAACAACGCGTGCTAGCTATCACATTCGCAAATTTTAGGCTGATCCCGTTTCGCTCGCCGCTACTCAGGGAATCCCTGTTTGGTTTCTTTTCCTTAAGTTACTTAGATGGTTCAGTTCTCTTAGTTCGCCCCTTTCAATAAAGAAAGGTTACCGGATATTACTCCGGTAGGGTTCCCCCATTCGGAAATCTCCGGATCAAAGCCTGTTTGCGGCTCCCCGAAGCATATCGCTGCTTACCACGTCCTTCATCGCCTTCCCGTGCCAAGTCATCCATTATAAGCCCTTAGTAGCTTGACCACACAATCGCTTACAAACAATTATGCGGCATATCATGCAATAGCACAGTTTTTACACTATCCTATTGCAGACCATTACATACCCAAAACCTCTCGGTTTTGGGTCTTAAGGCGCTCATACCCTCTAAAGAGTATAAGCATTGTTTCTCGATATTAGATACCATTATCACAATATGTCAAAGAGCAAAGTACCGTCTTTCAATTTCCCGGTACAAAAAAAACTTTATATAATCAAACAATGATCTCGCATTGTTTTACTAATTTCAATTATCAAAATAACAATTAATAACGAGCCACAGCCCTATGATATCATTATAATTTAGTGAAAATTGTCCGCCTACACTTCTAATTTATTTTATCCGCTTCGGCGAACAGCCTTCTTTTTTTTCCTTCATCTAAAAAAATCTATAGGCTGGTCTGCCAGCCGTAGCTCGATAATATCAAAATAGTTTAGCGAAGGTTGGTGGAGATGAGGGGGCTCGAACCCCTGACCCTCTGCTTGCAAAGCAGACGCTCTTCCAGCTGAGCTACATCCCCGTCGTTTGCTAAGCATAAGAAATGACAAATAACAACATCCGAACAAAAAAAACTGAATATTTAAAATTCAAAGTGTACGGTCCTGTCACTTACAACCATCTCAATTTGAATGTCAAAATACTAAAGTTTATCTTTTTGTCATCCCTGCTTCCGCAGAGAGAAGCTTGTTTTTTGTCATTCCGACTTTGGCAAAACCAAAATCAACGGTCTCTCGCTTCGCTGAAATCCTCCTATTCGTCGGATTTCTTTTCGCTCACTCGAGATCATTTTTGCTTTCAGCAAAAATGGTGGGCCCATCTGGAATCGAACCAGAGACCTCCGCGTTATCAGCACGGCGCTCTAACCAACTGAGCTACGAGCCCCTTTTGTAATAGCAAATTTGCAAGTTTATTCTTGAATTCCTTACTCAAGAGTAAACTTATTGTAAGGCCGCATACCGTACGTTACGTTTCCAGCCGCTTCTTATAAAAATAGCGGCAAACGTTTCTGCCTCTAACGACAATTAGCGGTCTCTCATCCCTATAATAGGTAACCGAAAATACACATGGGATCTTTTTTGTGACACTTTTTTTAGCTGATATCCACAATAAACAAGATTCAGCATCTTTCTCCTTAGAAAGGAGGTGATCCAGACGCACCTTCCGGTACGACTACCTTGTTATGACTTAGTCCTCCTTGCCAAACACACCTTCGACGTCGCCCTCCCGTAAGGGTTAAGCTAACGGCTTCGGGTGCACTCAACTCAGATGACTTGACAGGCGGTGTGTACAAGACCCGGGAACGTATTCACCGCAGCATGGCTGATCTGCGGTTACTAGCGATTCCAGCTTCACGAAGGCGAATTGCAGCCTTCGATCCGAACTGAGGCCGGCTTTTTGAGATTAGCTCCACTTCGCAGTATCGCAACCCATTGTACCGACCATTGTAGCACGTGTGTAGCCCTGGGCGTAAGGGCCATACTGACTTGACGTCATCTCCTCCTTCCTCCAGTTAAAAACTGGCAGTCTCCCTAGAGTGCTTCCGTCAAAGACGGAATAGCAACAAGGGACGATGGTTGCGCTCGTTGCGGGACTTAACCCAACATCTCACGACACGAGCTGACGACAGCCATGCAGCACCTGTGTAAACTCCTGACTAAAACAGGTCGTCCCCCTTTCAGGTTCCTACTATTTACATGTCAAGCCCAGGTAAGGTTCCTCGCGTAGCATCGAATTAAACCACATGCTCCACCGCTTGTGCGGGTCCCCGTCAATTCCTTTGAGTTTTAGCCTTGCGACCGTAGTCCCCAGGTGGGGCACTTAACGCGTTAGCTCCGACACAGACCCTTGCGGGCCTGCACCTAGTGCCCATCGTTTACAGCTAGGACTACCAGGGTATCTAATCCTGTTTGCTCCCCTAGCTTTCTCATTTCAGCGTCAGTATCGGACCAGAAAGCCGCCTTCGCTAATGGTGTTCTTCCGGATATCTACAGATTTCACCCTTACTTCCGGAATTCCGCTTTCCTCTCCCGTACTCAATCTTACCAGTATCGAATGCAGTTCCTTGGTTGAGCCAAGGGATTTCACACCCGACTTAATAAGACGCCTACATGACCTTTACACCCAGTAAATCCGAACAACGCTTGCCACCTCCGTATTACCGCGGCTGCTGGCACGGAGTT
>CAYPYT010000167.1:0-3315 GCA_964415105.1 uncultured Planctomycetia bacterium
TATCATGTTTTTTTGAAAATGCAAATTTTTCTGCATTTTTTCTTCCATTCCGATAGAGGATCACGCAAAAAGGGCACAAATACATGTCTGTCCCACTATTGTCTTACCCCTCACACAAACACAGTATACCTCATAGGGTATAAATACGCATTTTATGCCTCCGACAGGGTATAAAAGTTTCAAATTTGCACCTTATCGGGTACAAGATTTATAAATAAATATTGAATTTATACCCGTTATGTGATATATTTGATTTGTTATGAATCAAGACCATTTGCATCAATACATAGAGACCATTTCTCTTCAAATAAAAACTTTGCGGAAGAAAAACGGTTTAACTCAAATTGCGTTTGCCAAACGCGCGGGAGTCGGTTTGCGTTTTTTGCGAGAGCTTGAAAACGCTAAAATAACAGTAAGAACCGATAAACTTATGCAAGTTTTGGATTTTTTGGGATATCATTTAGAATTAAAAAAGAATGCGATACAAGACACCATGAAATGTGAGAAATAGACAATAACACTTAAGGACCATTTCCGATGAATGCATTAAGAAAAGCTCAAGTCTTTTATAAAAATGAATTGGCGGGACATCTCACAGAAACCAAAGAGGGTTATATTTTTCAATATGATCACACGTTTTTAAAGAAAAATCTTCCGATTTCAATATCTTTACCCGTAAGAGAAAAACCCTATCATTCAAAAGAATTATTTCCGTTCTTCAAAGGACTTCTTCCTGAAGGGTGGTATTTAAATATTGTCAGTTCAACGCAAAAAGTAGACAACAAAGATTCTTTTGGTTTATTATTGGCAAGCACTAGTGGTGATACTATTGGCGCGGTTACTGTAACCCGTGTGGAAGAATAAAAATGAATGAAAAATTTCTTAAAAAAATGTTTAATTCTCCGCGATGTCCTTCTATCAATTTTACCCTAAAAGAACTGTCTCGCGAAGCACAAAAACTGACCGGTAAACTTTCCCTATCAGGGGTTCAGCCTAAATTATCGGTCAAGTTGAATAAAAAACAGAATATATTAATCGCTGTAGCTGAAGGCGGGGAATATATTTTAAAACCACAAACCCAAACTTTTTCAAATATCCCGGAAAACGAACAATGCTGTATGGATATCGCAAGAAAACTAGAGATAGAAGTTCCACTTCATTGTTTGCTTCCTCTAAAAGATAAAAGCCTTGCTTATGTAGTAAAAAGGTTTGATCGAAAAAAAGGAGTAAAAATTCACCAGGAAGATTTTGCTCAAATTCTGGAACAGACAAACAAATATAAGGGCTCAGTAGAACAAATAGGTAAAAGATTGAAAGAAATCTCTTCCGCGCCGGGTTACGATGTTCAATTGTTTTTTGAACGGGTTGCGCTTAATTTCCTCCTCGGAAATGGCGACGCCCACTTAAAAAATTACTCCATTTCTTACAGAAATGAAAACGATATCCGTTTAACCCCCGCTTATGACATTGTATGTTCAAAACTGGTTCTTCCCGATGAGGAAGATTCAGCAATAAACATTAATGAAAAAAAGAATAAATTGTGCCGAGAAGATTTTGATAAGTTAGCTGAATATCTAAATATCCCATCAAAAGTTCGATATGAAAAATTTGAAAAAAAGTTTGATATCATAAAAGAAATAATAAAATCTTCCAAGATTGACAAAAAAAAACAGCACCAATTTATCGAAATATTAAAGGAAAGATTCCACCGCTTACAAATTAATTAGGAATGAAATATCTGTATCCCAACTCTTTTATCCTTTCCATTAATTGTATAACGAAACTGTTGCATTAGAAACCTGAATCTGCCCAGTCCCTATTTATGTCCCTTGCTACAAAATGATCTTTTGCCATTTAATACCACCTTTAATATTTGATGAATTTCGCAGATGCCGTCTGCGTTTTTTTGTAATTGGTCAGACAATGTCTGACTTTTCTAATCGTTTGAACAATTTGGCAGACGCTGTCTGCCAAATTGAGTAAACCCTTTTCATTGCACATCCTTTTAATCTTATTTTTTTTCGTCTTTTTTCTTTTCACTTCTTTCGTGTATCATCTTTTTAATTTCTTTATCAAAATCACTTTCAAAAAAGCGATCCTGGATAATACGGTATTTTCCAAATTCGCTTTCAGCATGAGTTTTAGCAATTTCTGCCGTTACTTTTCCGGCATCCTGCAGAATTTCCCGATCCCAAAGTTTAAGAAATCCCCCTAAACGCTTTTCCCAATCCTCCATTGTCATGGGGATTTTTCTCATAGCCTGCATTTCCGCCATATCTAAGTAAGCTGAAACAATGCGTTTCATTTGGCCAAGCTCAAATCCGGAAAGATAATTTTTCGCAATAGAAACATCATACTTATGAATTTTTTCCTTAGGGACGCCATCCCAATTTGTCAGGCCCATATTCTTTTTCTTGTGGTCGGCACGCTCAACAATAACTTCTGTCGCTGTATTACCATGAACCGCGAAATGTAGTTTGTTTTGAACGGCCGCGAAAAATCGTTTTGTCGCGGTCGCGGAAGAGTCATAGTCCAAAGCAATAGCGTAAATATCTGTTATCTTTTGATAGAATTTACGTTCAGAAAGCCTGATTTCCCTAATTTTCTCAAGCTGGCGTTCAAAAAATTCATCTGTTAAATTACCGCCGCGTTTAAAGCGTTCCACATCCATTGTCCAACCCTGAATTGTGTAATCCTTAACAATCTGATTCGCCCATTTACGAAACTGAACCGCGCGCTCATTTTCGATCTTAAAACCAACGGCAATGATCGCTTGAAGATTATAGTGTTTCGTTTTGTAATTTTTTCCATCAGCCGCAGTTATTAAGTATTCCTTAATAACTGCCGATTCATCCAATTCGTTATCAGCAAAAACACGCTTTAAATGCTGGTTAATAGCAGGAATAGATACATCATAAAGCGTTGCCATCATCTTTTGCGTCAACCAGATATTTTCATTCTCATAGCGCATTTCCACAGAAGCGTCCGAACTGCCTCCGGATGCCACAAAAGTCAAATATTCCGCTGTCGAGGAACGAATAAGAGACAGCTCTTTATTTTTGGAGTTTTCTGTTTTTTTCTTTTTCATAATCATCCTCTCTCTAATCTTTATTATTCAAGAAAGGTACCCTATCACAACACCGGCAGAACTCCGGTAAAACACCTGTCTGTATCTGATAAAATGCCCCTTTGGCGCCCCTTTCAAAATATAGTACGTTCCTTTGCCTGTTGTCCCAATTCGTGTAAAAAAACTTTATAGGGTCGGGGCTTGACATTTGACATTTTTTTAGATCAATTTAGCAGATTCAGTTTTGT
>CAYPYT010000168.1:0-3285 GCA_964415105.1 uncultured Planctomycetia bacterium
TGGTTACAATAAAGTGTAGGGGCGGACCTGTGCGCGCGCCCGTGAATGGCAAGTTTATCCTCGTAGGTTGGTAGTGCTCTTTACTACCATCCTACGAGGTTGAACTCGAGGTATTTAGTTAATGGAGGCCGAACGGACACCACCAACCTCGTAGGTTGGTGTTTTGGGTTGTTCTCAAAAAGTTTGTCTGAAGACTTTTTGGGAACAAAATTCCTTTGAAACGAAATGGGTGTACTGTATAATAAAAACTATATGATTTACTTAATCATTTCAAACCTTTTAACTATAGTCGTGTTTCTGTACATTCTGCGTAAATGTTGTATCTACAAATACAGCCGAAAAACTTTCTGCCGGCTCATAAATCATATCAATATCGGATATTATAAATACAGGTGCGGTGACGGTGTTATTCTCGCGATAAACAAGGGGTTTCTCGAAATCCTTGAACTTCATAATAAAACAGACAAAGATGTTATAGGACATTCTCTAAGCGAATTTCTTATCTATGTTGACGGAGAAGAAAGTATAAGAGAGAAACTCTTGACCGCGAAGGAGCTTCGAAATTATGAATATCATTTTAAGACGGTCGAGGGGAAAGATAAATATGTTCTGAACAACTCCTATATCGAAAAAGATGCTTTTACCGGTGAAGAAGTTATTGAAGCTTTGGTTCAGGATATAACGGAAGAAAAATCGGCCCGCGAAAAAATGCGCGACTCTCAGATGCGGTACGAAAAATTATTTAAAAATTCGGGAGATATGGTTATTGTTTGCCGTATGGAGGATTTCGCGATAGAAGAGATCAATCCGATCATGGAAGTTGTTACCGAGTTCTCTGAAGAAGAACTGATCGGGATGACGCTGGAAAAATTAATTATTCCCCAAGATAAAAAGAAACTTAAAGACATTCGGGAAGATTTGCTGTTTAGGGGGGTAGCGCATCTTGACACCGAAATATACTGCAAAAATGGAAATTGCAGGCAGGTGCTGATGACATTAAGTGCCGTAAAAATAAAAGATGATGAAATAGTTTTGGGTGTGGTGAAAGACGTATCTGAATTGTCTCGGGAAATAGAAGATCGTAAAGAAAGAAAAAAAGAAGTGGAAAGTTTCTGGGAAACAGCGATGGAAAGGGAAGAACGGATCCGAGATTTAAGGAGTGAAACCGAGAAATTAAAAAAAGAAATAAACACGTTAAAAGAAAAATATGAAACGGGAAACTGAAATTAACAAAGAATGTTTTGTATTGGAAGATACCGCGTATCAAGCGGGTCTTCTTTTTACTTCTTTTAAAATCCGCATTTTTATTCTTTTGGTAGGTCTGATTTTTGCCAATATTATGGAGAGAATAGTAGGGGTGGATCTGCCGCGGGAAGTGATCTGGGTTTTTTGCGTATGGATGCTTACCTGCAGTGTATATTTGATCCCGTTTCGGCCCGGATTCCGCAAAACACGCCAAGCGCTGGAAAAAATCCATTTCAGTTACTATTTTTTCGGGTTGATATACGCGACCCTATCAATTCATTATATGGGCGGCGCCGAAGGCATTGCTTTTTTTGTTTATTTGTTCGATTTAGTCTACGCGAATGTGTTAATGAAGAGATCTCGGGGCATGTGCGTGTCCGCTTTTATAGCCCTAAGTTATTTCTCCCTGCTCATATTGGAATATAACGGTATAATTCCTCATCAGAGGATTTTTCAGCCTGAAACGGCGGTATACGACAATTTTCAGTATTTTGTCACTGTAAACATTATGGTCGTCGGCGCTTTATTTTTTCTTATATCCTACAGCACCGGACTTTTTTTTAAGATTAAGGAAGACCGGGAAAATAAGCTGATAGAATCCAAAAATCGGTTCGAGGCGAAATCCGGTCAGCTTGAAGAAATCACCAGGATATTAAGAAAAAAAATAGCGGAAAATACATATCTGAAAAGAGCCGCGATGGGATATGTCGAGAAAAAAGAATTTGAACTGGTAAAAACCAAAAGAGCGCTTGAAAACAAAATAGAAAAACTGCAGAGTACACATAATACGATGTTTCTTATGATGCGTGATATGAATGATATGCGCCGTCAGCTTAAAGGTGCTCATGACAACCTTGAAACGAAAGTGAAGGTTCGAACCGATGAGCTTTTAGATATAAACCGCCGGCTTCACCAAAGTGAACAGACGGCATTTTTGGGCAAACTTGCCGGAAGCGTAACGCATGAACTCAGGAACCCTTTGGCGGTTCTTAAAAATGCCGCGTATTTCATGGATAAAGTGTTTAAAGGCAAAAAAATCGACAAAAAAAAGATGCTGAAGTATGTTGATATCGTGCGGAAAGAAATCGCGCTGATTGATTCCATAATAGAGGACATTATGGGGTTCGCGAAAACAAAAACTCCCGTTTTTAAAGAAAGTAATATTAAAAACCTTATCGAACAAGTGATTTCTTCCATCAGGATACCGGAATTTGTTAAAGTTAAGACGGAATTTAAAAAATGCCCTGAAATCAAAGTTGATAGCGATCAGCTCGCGCACGCCCTCGGAAATATCGCGAATAACGCGATAATGGCGATGAGCGGCAGTGGGGAACTGACTTTTCGTCTCTTCAAGAAAGATGACTTTCTGTGTATTGAAGTTGAGGATACCGGACAAGGAATTCCTCCTGAACAAAGGCTTCTTATATTCGAGCCGCTTTATAGCAGTAAGCCTAAAGGGACAGGGCTGGGTCTTCCGATAGCCAAAATAATGGTTGAAAGCCAGGAGGGCCGTATTGAATTTGAAAGTGAGATTGGCGAAGGCACTGTTTTTAAAATATTTTTACCGATAAACGGGAAAGGAAGAAGCTGATAAAAGTGAATATTGACAGAAGGAAGATCGTAATCGCGGATGATAATTATGAATTGTGTGATGTATTGAAAACGATTCTGGAAGCCGAGAATTATGAAGTCGCGTTTGTCCATGACGGATTTTCTCTTATCTCATATCTAAAAGAGACTCAAGATGTAGACGCGATCATACTGGATCTAATTATGCCCAGAAGAGGAGGGATAAGCATTTTCGAAACCGTTCGGTCAATTTCTCCCGCGTCCAAACTTATTATCTACACTGGTTATCCCGACTATAAACATTCCATCTTCGGCCGTGAAGCGGACGCCTTCGTGGATAAAACAGAAGGCGCCGAACGCCTCTTGGAAATTCTAAAAGAACTCCTGGATTGACCCATGTCTTTGAATGAAGGAGTTGTCCCTATTTGATCCCGGAGATGTGTCGCGGAAGGGTGATATTAAATTCGGTTC
>CAYPYT010000169.1:0-3273 GCA_964415105.1 uncultured Planctomycetia bacterium
CCTACGAGGTTGCACGTATGGTATTGTGTTAATGCCCGTTCGGAAAACACCACCAACCTCGTAGGATAGCGGCGTGAAGAGCCGCCGCTAACCTACGAGGATGGTGGTGTCAGAGACTGGACGGAGGTGAATGTTAGTAAAAAACATTACAGCATGAGCCAGCCCTGGGGTCAAGCCCGGGATCTCTTCTCCTTTTGGGTAATTATTTTTTGTACTTGGTATTATCATTCGGATAAAGAAAAGAGAAAAGGGCGGACACATGGGTCCGCCCCTACGAAGGCGACAGAGCAAAATAACCGATAATCGACAGAATTTATTAGTAAAATACGTAGGGGCACAATATTTTGTGCCCGTCGGATACCCGCAAAGTTAATTCAAAGATGTTTTTAGTTTCCAAAAGATGTCTTTTCCTGTAAGATAATGGAATACAAGAGGAAAAAGACGACGTGATATGTTTTATAAAAGTGCTCATAAATTATTACGCCGACACGCAAAAGGACAGTAAGCTGAATGAAAAAAGAAATGAATAAAAAATATGATTATTTGGTGATCGGATCGGGGCCGGCGGGGTTTGTTTCCGCTATTACAGCCAGTCAATTGGGATTGAAGGTCGCGGTGGTGGAAAAAGAGAGAGACAGCTTCGGAGGGGTGTGCTTGAATGAGGGGTGTATTCCTCTTAAATCGTTAATTGACAGCGCGAAAAAATTTAGAACTATCAAAGATAACGCTTCCGTGTGTATGGGGAAAATAGAATGCGGAGGCGCGAATCTGTCCGGTTTTGCGGAAAAAAGCAAAAAGGACGCTGAAGCGCTGAAAAAAGGACTTTATTTTCTTTTTCGGAAGAATAACATAGACCTATTGATCGGGGAAGCGTGTTTTCTTGATAACAATACAGTGAGGGTTTCCGAAAAAGGCGGCTCTTGGAGAGATGTGGGGGCCGCGAATTTTCTGATCGCGACAGGATCTAAATCGAAAGAATTACCCGCGTTCAAGTGTGACGGAAAGTATGTTATTACAAGTTCCGAAGCTATACGCCTTGATACTGTTCCCGAAAAAATTCTGATCGTTGGAGCCGGAGCGATAGGCGTTGAGTTTGCCTCATTCTTTAATTCGATAGGTGTCAATGTAACAATTGTCGAAACCGAAAATTGTCTTCTTCCCGCAGCGGATAAAGAAGTTTCGCGCAGCTTAGGGGCTATTTTCAAAAAAGACGGTATAAACGTCATTACCGGAGGCAGAGTTAAACACGTTTCGGTTAAAAATGAAAGAGTAACGGCGGAAATGGAGGTAGAGAGCGAAGTGATAAAGGAAACATATGATATTGTTTTGGTCTCGGCAGGAAGAGTTTCTTCGGTTTCACCTGATTTTCTTAAAAATACGGATGTTCGCGCGGACGAAGACGGATTTATTCCGGTCGATGAATTTACGCGCACAAATGTTAAAAACATATACGCCGCGGGAGATGTTATAAGGACGCCGATGTTCGCGCATACGGCTCAGGCTGAGGGTGAGCTCGCCGCGAGAACGGTCGCGGGCGCTCCTACGGAAAAAATAAAATACCGATTAGTTCCTCACGTGGTATATTCCGAAGTCCAAACGGCGAGTATCGGTATGACTGAGGAAGAGGCGCGTTTAAAAGGTATTGATATCGCGCTCGGAAAACAGTTTTTTAAATCCAATGGATTGGCTTTGGTAAAAGGCGAAACGGAAGGTTTTATAAAAATTATCGCGGACAAAAATGATCACTCTATTTTAGGCGTTCATATTGTCGGGCATAATGCCGCGGAATTAATACATGAGTTTATTGCTGCCATGAAAACGCGTTTGCCGGTGGATAAACTGGCAGAAATTATTCACGCGCATCCGACGTTCGCGGAAACGGCGAGTGACGCGGCGCGCGCCGTTTTTGGAAAAGCGGTGCATGGGTGAAGTCGGTTCATGGTTTATAGTTCATGGTAGATGGTAGACGGTTCATGGTTCAAGGGGGTACGCTGTATGTTGGTGTGTAAAAAGGAACGAAGAACATGCGGCGTGTACGAAGGAGACCTGTTTAAATGGAAATTATTATTGTGGTGCTATTGGTGATTTTAGTTGGGGTTGTCGCGGTTTTGCTTCGTCAGTTAACTTCCGGCAGAGAAAAAACGCAATCGATCGAAACAATTTTAAACGCTAAATTTATCGATTTTTCCGATAGGATACGCCAGACTATGGATCAAACCCGTATTGAGGTCGAAAAATCTAAGGATTCTCTTTCCGCGAACGCGATCAAAACATTGGAAAATATCGCGGGAATGAAAGAAGTTGTAAGCACCCTTGCCCGACAGCAGGAAAAGGTTCAGGAATTGGGCAAATCTCTCGAATATCTCCTGCAAATGCCCAAACTTCGGGGTAATTACGGAGAAATAATACTTGAAGAGATGCTGGAACGAGTATTGCCGAAAGGTATATGGGAAAGGCAATATACTATTGCTGAAGGCGACAGGGTTGACGCGGTGGTGAGATATAAAGACGTGGTTATTCCGATCGATTCCAAATTTCCGAAAGAAGATTACCAAAAGTATCTGGAGGAAAGTAATCCTGATGAGAAAAAAATTCATTGGGCAAATTATCAAAGAGCTTTGAAAATACAGGTTAATCTCATAAAAGATAAGTATGTTCGGCCGGAAAAGGGAACAAGTGAATTCGCACTGCTTTTTATACCGTCGGAATCAATTTATTACGAAACGATCGCGGATAAAAATTATCTCGGCAGTCCAAGCCAGATGTATGAATACGCGACAGAGCGAAAAGTTGTGCCCGTAAGCCCAAACACATTTTACGCTTTTCTGCAAATTATTATGCTTGGGGTAAGAAATATCGATATCGCGCGCGGCGCGAAAAAACTTCAGAATTTACTTTCAAGCCTTGAGAAGGATTTTGATTTGTTCTATAAAAAATTTACTGTGATAGGAAAAAATCTGGAAACGGCTTCGGAATCCTATCGAACCGGCGATGGACATATAAAACGTTTTAAGCGGAATCTGGGTTCGGCAATCAAAATTGATGATGTGTTTCAGGATGAGGAGAAACAGGAACCGCTTGAGGTCGAAAAGCTGTAAAACGATAGTGGAACATGTTTTGGCTACTGCATTGTGAAATAAATTTTTGTCTGTCAGGGGCATAGAAAGTCGCCCTTTTGAACGCAAAAATACTTTTCCCGGTGTAATAGTAGTCCGTCAACGTTCAAATGAGGGGTACAGTTACAGAGATTCCCGCCTGCGCGGGAATGACAAA
>CAYPYT010000170.1:0-3257 GCA_964415105.1 uncultured Planctomycetia bacterium
CCCTATATGGTTTTCGCGGATTTTGAAAACTACCTTTCAGTTCAGGATAAAGTCGGTGAGTTGTATAAAAATACAAAGAAGTGGACGACGAAATCAATATTAAATACGGCAAATGCCGGTAAATTTTCATCCGACAGGATGGTGCGGGAATACGCGAAAGAGATCTGGGGGATTAATACTTAGTTGCAAGCTTCAAGTTTCAGGTTTCAGGCTTTCCGCCGAAGGCGGACCCGCCTTCGGCGGGAAACCTGTAACCTGAGCCCTGTAACCTGAGCCCTGTAACCTGAGCCCTGAAACCTGAAACTTGAAACTTGTAACTTGCAACCTGAAGCGCGCCTGCGTTATAATTACAAACCATGAAGCAATATATCCTTGACGGGTTTTCAAAAGAAATAAAGACTCACATTGATTTTAAGGGAAGCTTGAATCAACAGCAATATGAAGTTGTCTCTGGCGCGGAAGGACCGTGCCTTGTTCTCGCGGGAGCGGGAAGCGGGAAGACAAGGACGCTGATCTATCGTCTGGCATATCTATTAGAGCGGGGAGTGGACGCGCGGAATATTCTTTTAGTGACCTTTACGAATAAGGCCGCGCGTGAGATGAGACAGCGCACTGAACAGCTTTTGAGATATAATCCTAAAGGTCTTTGGAGCGGAACGTTTCACCATGTCGGCAACAGAACTCTCCGGATACATGCCGGGGAGATAGGTTACGGAAAGGATTTTGGCATTTTAGATCAGCTGGATTCTCGGGATTTGATAAAGAATTGCATAAAAAAACTGCGCGCGGCTCCTCGGGAAGAAAAATTCCCAAAACCTTCCGTTGTTCAGGCGATCATAAGCCTATCTGTAAATACGAATAAGACTTTAGATAAAGTGTTAGAGGATAGATATCCTTATTTTTTTAAATTCAGGGAAGAGATAAAAAAAATAAATGAGTTATATGAAGAAAAAAAACGCGATTCGGAAAATATGGATTATGACGATCTTTTAGTGAGGTGGAGAGAACTGCTTAAAAATAATTCCGAAGTCAGACAAAAATTCGCCGAAAAATTCAAGTATATACTGGTTGACGAATATCAAGACACGAATTTTCTGCAGGCTGAGATAATTGATATTCTTGGGAGCCGGCACCAGAATATTTTAGCGGTGGGAGATGACGCGCAGTCTATCTATTCGTTTCGCGGCGCGCGTGTTGAAAACATACTTAAGTTTCCGAAAAAGTTTGAGAACACGAAGATATTTAAACTGGAAACCAATTATCGGTCTACTCCCGAAATAGTCGCGCTTGCCAATGATTCGCTTTTAAACAACGATAACCAGTTCAAGAAGGAGCTGAGGACGGTAAACCCATCCTTTTCGATGCCTGCTCTTGTTGAAGTTAGAGACGCGTATTCGCAGGCGGCTTTTATTTCTCAGAGAGTGAGGGAACTCTTAGACGAAGGGACTAATATCAATGAGATCGCGGTTCTTTTTCGGGCTCATTACCAATCGGCGGAACTTGAAATGGAACTGGTCAAGCGAGGCGTGCCGTACGTTATCAGAGGAGGCGTTCGTTTTTTTGAGCAGGCGCACATAAAAGATATTCTCGCGTATATGAAAATTATAGTTAATCCTTTGGACTTGCCGAGTTGGGTGAGGGCATTAACTCTTTGGCCGGGTATCGGCCCGGGGTATGCCGAGAAAATTTATGGGGCTTTCCGCAAAAAAGGGGAAGATATGTCACGTTTTCTTTCAGGAGATATGAAGGGTATAGTTCCGCCAAAAGCTCAAGCCGGCTTCGAGATATTTAAAAAAATAATGCGTTCAATAACTTGCGATATAAAAGGAGAAACCGGAATAGGCGATATTGTGGGAAGGATATTGGATGAGGCTTACGAAACACATCTTTTGGCAACTTATGATAATGCTAAAGAAAGACTGGATGACATCCGTGAACTTATGAATTTTTCACATGAATATGAAAATATGACAGACTTTCTTAACGATACATCTCTCAGGGAAGGGTTTCGGGGTGAAACTGAAACAGATTCGTCTATTTCGGAAGAAAAAGGGCACCTCGTTCTTTCAACAATACATCAGGCAAAAGGATTGGAGTGGGACGCTGTTATGATCATAGGGCTTTCTGACGGACAGTTCCCTCATTCGAAAGCGTCGGCGACAGAAAACGAAATGGAAGAAGAACGGCGTCTTTTTTATGTTGCCGTAACAAGAGCCAAAAAATATCTGTATATGATCCATCCGGCTTTGAAATACGACTATCAGCTCGGCACGGTAAACGCGCCGAGAAGCAGATTTTTAGAAGAATTGGCAACGGAAGACTATGACGTGTGGCGGGCGGAAAGCAGAATGAATGATTCAGAAAGAGAACGGTTTATAGAAATGTGATTGGTTAAACCTATGTGTCCTTTCCGCGGACAGACTGTGTCAAAAGGCGGAGACTCTTTTTAAAGTGGAGGGTATCTCCACAAGAACACCTAAAAAAATGTCATCCTCTAAAAAAATTGTCATCCTCCAAAAAAAATGTCATCCTCGCGAATGCGGGGATCTATAATATAAATGTGGAGTAAAATTTTTAAAGAAAACGCAAAATTCCACTTTTGACATAGTCTGGGAGGCGGGAATCTGTTGCAATTCAATTAACGGAGGTTAATCTTGGAGGAAAAACAATTTTCAGCGGGCGGGATAGTAGTTAAAGGAGAAAAAGAAAATTTACAAATTCTTCTCATAAAAGACAGGTTCGGACACTGGACATGGCCGAAAGGGCACATAGAAAAAGGCGAAACTCCGCCTCAGACGGCATTAAGAGAGATACGCGAAGAAACAGGCCTCAAAAAACTTGAAATTGTAAAAGAAATCGGCAGTCAGGAATATCGGTTTACGCAAGACGAGAAAAAGATATTTAAGAAAGTAAGCATTTTCCTCGTGAAAGCGCTTGAAGAGGAAGTTTTAAAAATACAAACTTCCGAAATCCATACCGCAAAGTGGTTCTCTCCGCGGGACGCGATAAAAACGATAGAATACGAAGGTTCCAAAGCCCTTCTTGAAAAAGGAATAAAAAACAAATAGAGACGACTCCGTATAGAGTCCGGTTGTTTTGATAAAAAAGGTTGTCATCCTCGCGGACAGACTGTGTCAAAAGTCGGAGACTTTTTTCAAAGTGGAGGGTATCTCCACAAGAACACCTAAAAAAATGTCATCCTCTAAAAAAAATTGTCATCCTCGCGAATGCGGGGATCTATAATATAAAAGTGGAGT
>CAYPYT010000171.1:0-3248 GCA_964415105.1 uncultured Planctomycetia bacterium
AAGGAGTGAGCGACATCGCGACTCCTCCAAAAAAAACAAATAGATATGTCATGGGAGAAATATTGTTTAGGTAGTATACGACATTTTCCATCATAATTTCACTCCTCTACAGATACCATTTTACCGGGATGCTTGAGAGAATTATATAATATCAACAAAAAAAGAATAATGCTACATAATACCTGCATTTCTCGAGGGATCAATATTCTCTGATGCATAATAAAATTAAACGCTTTTTCATGATAAAAATGAGAATAAAGTTTGTTAAGCGCCATACCTAACGATATACTGCTTATCGCGATCGCGCCGAGATATATTAGAAGAGCCTCGCGGCCCAAATTCCGCGCGACAACCGTCATTGTTACAATGTTCGTCGCCGGTCCCGCCACTAAAAACACAAACGCCGCGCCCGGATCCATGCCTTTCATCATAAGAACAGCCGCTATGGGTATAGACGCGGTCGCGCATACATACATCGGTATTCCTACCAAAAGCATGATAAACATCGCCTGCGGTCCGGAACCTAAATACGTAGATATGAATTCTTTCGGCACAAAATATGTAATTATGCCGCCTATCAAAATACCCGCTATGAACGCCGGACCGCTGTCTCTTAAAAGATCCCCAAACGCGTATCTAAAAACTCCCTTTATCTTCTGCCGAATATTATGAGAATGGTTTTCCGCCCGCGGGCATATCCCGCACTTGGGTATATCCTTCCCGGCAGGTTTATTATCCGTTTCTTTAAGTATAAAATTTGCCGCCGCGCCGGAAAGCACTCCGGTTATGAACGACGCGATCACTCTATACGCGGCGAAAAACCCGCCCAGCAAAGAATAAGTCGCGAAAATGGAATCGATCCCGGTAGTAGGTGTGGAAATAAGAAAAGATAGGACAGCTCCCTTTGAAGCCCCCTCACGCCTGAGAGCCATTGCCGCGGGAATAACCGAACAGGAACAAAGCGGAAGCGGAATCCCGAATAAAGATGCCTTCACTACCGCTAAAAAATTATTACGCCCGAGATGTTTCGTTACGGCTTTTGTATCGATAAAAACGCGTAATACCCCCGCGAAAAGAAATCCGAACAATAAATAAGGCGCCATTTCATTGAACAGAAAATAAGCTTCTCTCATAACTCCGGTAATTGTACTTATAAGAAAATTTTTCATGTTTTTTTTGAGCATATAGCAGGTTACAAGTTACAGGTTGCAGGTTACAAGTTTTTCCGCCAAAGGCGGACCCGCCTCCGGCGGGAAACCTGAAACCTGTAACTTGTAACCTGTACCTTGTAACTACCTGAATATCTGCCCTGTCTCGTGCGACCAGAACAAAAGATCAAGCTCCGCCATCGGTATTTTTATTTTCCGTGAAAACTTCGCGAGTTTTTTTTCCAAATCCAAATATACTTTTTTTGTCATAGCCCCGGGAATCTCTTTAATTATTCCGTATTTAACCATGTTCCTCAATACATGCACGTCCAATATCGCTAAGTTTTCACCAAACCCTATATTTCGTAAAAAATGGCTGGCTTCTTTCGGACCTATACCCTTAACTTGTTCCTGGAACCAAAACCTCGTCGCGCCTATATCTCCGGGATTAATTTTATCTTTTATTCTTATCTTTCCTCTTACCGTAAAAAGTTCCCGCGCGGCCGATATATACTTCGCTTTATTATTATGGAATCTGACTCCTTTTAACCCCGCTTTTAATTCCCGCGGAGTCCCTTTAAAAAGAATCCCGTTTTTTTCCATTTTACGAATTGATTCATCGCACAGAACGGCTTTTGACTGAGGAGTACAAATACAGAAACAAAGTTCCCTGAATATTGTTTTATCCGATCTTTTCCATAGCGAATTAAACTCCGCGAGCCTGTCTTTTATTTTGCTTTTTTTTCTTTTATATTCCAAAAATAGGCTCTTCATCATTTCATTTACACCCGCGAGAAGTCTTTGTTTTGTTATCATATATCCTCTTCGGTTTCCAGCAGATATCTAAACGCTTTGAGAGCGGCTTTCGCTCCTTCTCCCGCGGCTATAATAATCTGTTTTTCGATCACATCAGTAACATCTCCCGCGGCAAAAATACCGGGAACGTTTGTTTCCGTTATCGAATTTACTAAAATTTCACCTTGTTTATTCTTATCTATGCCACGCGTAAACTCTGAGTTGGGAATAAGACCTATTTCAACAAAAACCCCGCCGGCAGAAAGTTCTTTTTCTTCGTCACCTATTCGATATCTAAGACCTTCAACCATTTTTCGGCCCAAAATTTTAATTACTTCAGCGTTATTTATAACTGTCACATTATCCGCGGACTCGAGCTTATCCCTCATAACCGCGTCACCGGCAAGTTTATCTGAAATGTTCATCACATAAACTTTTTTCGCTATTCTGATAAGTTGAAGAGCCGCGTCTAACGCTGAATTCCCGCCTCCCACAACAACAACTTCTTTTCCCTCAAAAAGCGGACCGTCACACGTGGCGCAATAAGTAAGACCCTTATTTTTATATTCTTTTTCCCCCGGAACGCTAAGCTCTTTTGATTTTTTTCCTGAAGCTATTATGACCGAACGGGACAAATATGTATTTTCCTCAGTTTTAACGAATATCTTTGCGCCTTCTTTCCGGAGTTCTTTCACCGCCTCATTTTCTTTAACTTTTACGTTATAGTTCTTGATATGTTCTTCAAACTTCGCGGTGAGTTCCCGCCCGGAAACAAATTGATACCCCGTATAATTTTCGATATCTCCGCTCCATGCCGTCTGCCCTCCGACATCAACGGTCAAAACAAGACAATCCATTTTTTTACGCGCGGCATAAATCGCGGCGGTTATCCCCGCCGGTCCGGCCCCGATAATGATCAAATCATAAATTTTTTCCATTTTATTATACACATCCGTTCGCGATTTAATATTCACCGATTACGGGCGCGCGCACAGACCCGCCCCTACGAATGATCATTCACATAGCCAACATCCTCGTAGGTTGGTAGTGCTCTTTGCTACCATCCTACGAGGTTGGTGGCGGACGATTCACGATTAACCATTCACCATTACAATTCCAACGCTTTCATTATTCGCGTCCTATCAAATCCTACAATGATCTCACCTTCGACATCAATAACAGGCACTCCCATTTGCCCTGTTTTTTCTACCATTTCACGCACTCGTTCTTGGTTTTGGGAAACATCTATATCCTCAAACTCCACATTATTATCCTTCAAAAATTGTTTCAATTTCACACAAAACG
>CAYPYT010000172.1:0-3232 GCA_964415105.1 uncultured Planctomycetia bacterium
AAACTTTATCCTTAATAAAATATCCCTTTTCATCGATCTTCGAGTTTGCCTGAGCGATAATATATTTATCCTCAATATCCGCGGACAGATATTCGACTTTATCCAGAACTTGCCCGGCTTCCACTTTACGGTAAGGGGTCACAAGAAAACCGAACTCATCAACTCCCGCGTAAGTACTGAGAGAGTTAATAAGCCCTATGTTAGGTCCTTCCGGCGTCTCGATCGGACAAAGCCTGCCGTAATGCGAATAATGAACGTCACGCACTTCAAATCCGGCGCGTTCACGGTTCAGGCCTCCCGGACCCAACGCGCTTAAGCGGCGCAAATGAGTCAATTCCGCGAGAGGGTTCGTCTGATCCATAAACTGAGAAAGCCTGCCTCTGGCAAAAAAATCATGGATTACACTTGTAATCAACTTCGTATTAACTAAATTATGTGGCAAAACAGTGTCCATTTCATATACGCTCATTCTTTCCCTGGCAACCCGTTCAACCCTTGCCATACTCATGCGTATCTGATTAGAAAGCTGTTCACCTACACACCGTATCCTTCTGTTGCCTAGGTGATCAATATCATCTATACTTTTTTCTCCCGCTTTTATGGCTAAAAGATGCCTTATGGCTCCAATCAACACTTTTTCATTAAGCAAATGCACACCCAAAGGCTCGTCTAAAGACAATTTACGGTTAATCATACGAACACCGACATCCGTAAGGTTGTATCTTCTCTCGTCAAAGAACATCTGATCTATAAGATCTTTTGCCGCCTCTAATGTCGGAGGATCCCCCGGCCTCAATTTGCGATAAATATCAAGATACGCTTCTTCTTTGGTTTTAGTCCCGTCCTGTTCCAGCGTTTTAACAATTTCTTTTGGAACTGTTCTTAAAAATTTTACTTTTCTGATCTTGCTGTCCCATATACGCTCCGAGATGGACTTAGTCACTTTTTCCATACCCTGCGCTAATATAGAGGAAGAACTTTCATCAATCAAATCTTCCGCCAGCACTCTGCCGACAATTTCCTCGCATTGTTTCTGTCTGGTCAGAACAACTTCCTCGACTCCCCCAAAAGCTTTAAGTATGTCTTCATCTCGACTTGGCCCGAAAATTCTTAAGAATGTGGTTGCTAAAAATTTTCTCTTCCGGTCAATGAACACGTAAAGAAAATCACTTTTATCAAATAAAAACTCTATCCATGCCCCTCTATCAGGTATAAGCCTCGCTGAATAAATGGATTTTCCGCCCGGAACCGCGCTTTCCTCAAAAGATATACCCGGAGAACGATGAAGCTGGCTAACAACTACTCTTTCATCTCCGTTAATGACAAAAGTTCCCACTTCCGTCATTATAGGAATCTCTCCTACGTAAACTTCCTGTTCTTTGATCTCTTTTTCCAAAGACAACCGCAATTTGATCCGTAGCGGAGCCGCGTATGTAAGAGACCGCTGTTTGCATTCCTCAGCGCTGTATTTCGGCTGACGCATATCGTAATACAAGTAGTCCAACCGATATCGCCCATCGTGACTGATAATCGGAAACACCTCGCGTAAAAGCGCTTCCAGCCCCTGTTTTTTTCTTTTTGTTTTAGAAACAAAACGCTGTAAAAACTTTGTGTATGAGTCAATTTGAATTTCGATCAAGTTAGGAATGTCATAGACATTCTTTAATCTGGCATAACTTTTCCGTTTGACTGTAACAGCCATTCCTCATCACATCCCTTGTTTTTAGATACCGTCCGTTTAAAAAATAAAGAACCGCACAAGCTTAAATATTACTTCAGTTCAACCTTGGCACCGGCACCTTCCAACTGCTTTTTCATCTTTTCAGCATCTTCTTTTGAGAGGCCTTCTTTAACTTCTTTCGGCGCCGCTTCCACGAGATCTTTTGCTTCCTTCAGCCCCAGATTAGTTAAAGCTCGTATTTCTTTGATAACATTGATCTTCTTGGCCCCGATTTCAGAGAGAATAACTGTAAAAACACTCTTCTCTTCCACAGCTCCGCCGGAGACCGCGCCTCCAACTCCTCCGGAGGCCGCGACCGCGACCGGTGCCGCCGCGCTGACACCAAATTTATCTTCAAGCGCCTTCACAAGATCGGATAGTTCCAGAACACTCATCTCTCCGATGGTATCCATCATACTTTTCATTTTCTCCGAAAGCTTCACCTTAGGTTTCACATCTTCCTTAGTTGCTGAAGACGCTTTCTCCACCGGTTTTCCTTCCGCCTTTTCGGATTTTACCTCTTCTTTTACGGCCGCTTTGTCCAACGCCGCTTCCGTGTTTACTTGTGTTTTCTTTTCCTCAGTCATCTCTTTCTCCTCCTTAATAGTGAATAGTTCATGTTGAATAGTGAATAGAAGTTCAAACTCGCGAATCTCGGATCCATCCAGCCCGCGAGGCTAAACGAATATATTCAGTCAATAGTGCCCGCCAGAGGCGGAATACCATTCACCAAATACCATTCACTACTCACTCTCTTTCTCTTTTTTTTCCTTTACCGCTTTCAACGTATATAACACGCTTCTCACTATTGACGCTAACACCCCGGCAAAACTTGTAATCGGCGCGTTCATGGTTCTAACAACCATCGCAAGAAGCTGTTCCCTGCCGGGCAATTCCGCGAGACGTTTAATCTCGTCCTTTGTCAAAACCCGACCTTCCAAATATCCTTTTAAAACGTTAAACCCCTCATTCACTTTCGAAAATTCAGCTAACAATTTCGCTACAAGAACCGGATCTTTTTTTATAACTCCTATCCCTAAGATCTTTTGTTCTCTGACAGTATCCGAAAGCTCCGCTAATTCCATTTCCTTTAGAGCTAAATCCGCGAGACGATTCTTAACGACCATGAATCTAGATCCGGATTGCCTCATCGTTTTTCGAAGCTTATCCATATCGTTTGCTTTCATGTTCTCAATGCTTGAAAATATAAATCCCGTATTTTCGGAAAAAACCTCTTTCAATTCTTCGGTCATTAGCGCTTTTACTTTTTTTCCGTATTTTTCTGCCATAACACGTCCTTCTTTTCGTTAGATCGTTGGTTCGTTAGCTTGTTGGTTCGTTGATCGTTAGTTCGTTGGCTTGTTGATCGTTGAATCGTTAGTTTGTTAAACAATCAACGAACTAACAATCAACGAGCTAACGAACCAACGAAACATCAACCCTGCCTAAATTGGTTCTTGTCCAGTTTAAGTCCCGGGCCCATACTGGAACTTACCGCGATTGACTTCACAT
>CAYPYT010000173.1:0-3226 GCA_964415105.1 uncultured Planctomycetia bacterium
CCCGAGAGGATTTACATTGTACTTCTTGTACAGCTCCATTGTTTCTTTGTTCAGCTTGTGCGGGTTATCTTTGTGCAGTTCCTTTAATTTCGCCATATGGGGTTGAATCTTTTTCATTTTTTGCATTGATGAAAAACTTTTGTAAGTAAGCGGAAACAGTATAACGTTGATCAATATCGTTAAACATATTATCGCCACACCCCAATTATGTACCATATTGTAGAAAAAGTTTAAAATCGCCAATAAGACTTTACTTACCGGTCCAAAAAATCCATAATCAACAATCCCTGACATATCTTCGTTGCCTAAAACCGCGATCTTTTTATCATCCAAAGGTCCCGCGTATAAACAGTATTCACTTGTTATTGTTTCACTCGGTGCAATTCTATAACTTACGCTATTCAATCTGGTTACCAGATTTTCTGTTCCTTCGGGCTGAACAATTAAAGATTTTGCCGGTTCAAATGATTGCAGAATAAGCGAAAAATATCGATTTTTTAAAGCAACCCACGGGATTGTTCCATTTTTTTCTATTGTTTTTTTGCCTACTTTTGTTTTCCATGTTTTCCCATCAATTAACGCGTTTGCTTCTAAAAAATTCCTTCCGGCAACACTATCCGCTTTTTTAAGACCGGAAGGACCGGTGATCTGATAGGAGAAAAGAATATCGTGCGAAGAGAGATTTTTAACACCAACACTTAACCCTATATAGTCTAAAGAGTTGCGAAAGGAGTATTTTTTCGTGACGGAAAGCAGACCCTCTTCCACCATGGTGTATTCAATAAAGCTTTCCCCTTCGGTTCTTCTGAATTTACTTATATCTAACTCCGGCAAGAGCGGGCTTCGCATTGAAAAAATTTGATTATCGGGCTCGTTCTCTTCCAATAGCACTTCTTCCGGGATATCACCACTATATCCTTTTATGGACAATTTCTTTAAGTTGCCTCCGATATCCGAGAAGATCATCTTATATTTTTCGGTCTCTATTTCCGTAATATCCTCTTTTTGGAGGCTTTTGTTTTTCGCTTTTTTCCCGGGAAGAAAGTCTCCCTGACGGCTTTCTCCGGCGGTTTGAGAAAGACCGGAGGTCGCCGCCTCTTGGCAAGGGATCTCCATCTGTCTTCTAGGAGAAATCTTTTGAAACACCAATAAAATCATTAATGATAGAGCAACCGCTATAATTAACCTTTTTTCCATGAATTATCCTTTTCTTTATGCTTCTCTTCAACAACTGAATCTATCCCTCCCGCGGCAAAAGGGTGGCATCTCAAGATCCTTCGCGCGGCCAATACCGATCCCTTCATCACACCGAATTTGTCGATCGCTTCCTTCGCATATTCGGAACAAGTAGGAAAATATCTACAGCTTCTTGGAATATAAGGACTTATGAATATCTGATATCCTTTTATCGTGGCTATTAATATTTTTTTCACTCAACCCCGTCTATTTGCACCATTAAACTTGTCAGGTCTTTCCGTATCCGACCGGCTATTTCTTTCCGCGGCAAATCATGTACAGTTTTCATCAGCCGCGCGATTATACGAATATTAGTATTTTTTTGGATTGTTGATTTTCGCAACTCCGCGTAAATGAACCGTTTAACGTAATTACGAGTTACGGCGCGCGGCGCGTATTTTTTTGAAGTTGTCACCCCTGCCGATATGCGGGATTCGCCGGAAGTTTTTGTCACATCCGCGTATAAAAAAACCGTCTCTCCCCGCAGTTTCCTGCCGTTTTCTATGAGAAACCTAAACTCTTTCGTTTTTAAAATATGTTTTATCTTCACGCGGATAAAACTTTACGCCCTTTTTGGCGGCGTCTTTTTAGAACCTGCCGGCCGGAAGCGGAACTTGACCGTTCACGAAAGCCATGTTTTCTTTTACGCTTTAAATTTGATTTATTTTTTAAATTCTTCTTCATGCCAAAACTCCTATTAAACGCGGGAAGCCCGCTTTCTTAAAAAGTTCCAAAAGTATCCGCCGTTCCGATCGATAATTAAACCTCATGATTATATCATACCGCGAATCTAAGTCAAGAAAAATGAAAGCCACCCTTACGCTGTTTGAATTGATGCGCGATAGAATCGTAGGGGTGGGTTCCAAACCCGCCCTTGTTTTTTGATGTTCGTCATATTTCATGGACTTGGCGAAAACGGACGTTTATGTGAAAAGATCAACATCGTTTTGAATTGATTCGCGCTCGAATCGTACGAAATTGGCTTGCCGGGCGTTAAAAAACTTCTTGCATTGACTTGGGCTTGCGTATATAATGTCTTTCAACTCGGAATTAATGAATTTTCTTGTTTTGTCGGGTTCTTTCGTTTGCTAACAGCCTGTGGATAACTTGTTGATATCCGGTGTGTTTCATGTGGACAAGCTTGTTTTTTTGTGGATACGTTGTATAACTATTCTCTCTTCATAAACAATGGAAAATTTCTGGAAAAACGTTTCTTCTCTTATAAGGTCCGAGGTAAATGATCAAGTTTTTGACGCGTGGTTTGATCCTCTGACCTTCATCTCAAAAGACGCTGAATCCGTAATGATCGGCGTTCCCAATAAGTTTTTTGAAAACTGGATTAGGGAGAAATATATAAGTCTTATCAAAACCGCCGTCCAACAGGTATCCGGAGAAGTTCTCGCTATTAATTTTAAAATAGTTCCCCTCCCTGAAGATAAAATGTCTCCCACCGTGGAGAGAAAAACCGTTTCTTCTTTCGCGATCACTAAAAAAGAAACTCCGGAAGAATCCGAAAAAGATCACTCTATCAGCTGGCTACGCTCTGTTTTCGGCTCTTCCCGTTCAGCGCACGATTCGCGCGCTCACAATGTCGGACTTAATCCGATATATACTTTCGACAATTTTGTTGTCGGCCAGAGCAACCGTTTCGCCCATGCCGCGGCTCTTGCCGTTTGCGAAAAACTTTCAAAGATGTATAACCCTTTATTTCTCTACGGCGGAGTGGGCTTGGGAAAAACCCATCTTATGCAGGCGTTGGGACATGAAATCTTAAAAAATCATCCGAAAGCGAAAGTGCTTTATATTTCAAGTGAAGAATTTACAAACCAGCTCATAACCGCGATACGCACAAAAGCCACGCCTAAGTTCCGCGCTATGTACCGTAACGTTGATGTCCTCTTGATCGATGACATCCAATTTATCGCGGGAAAAGAATCTACTCAGGAAGAATTTTTTCACACATTTAACGCTCTGCACGACGCCCATAAAC
>CAYPYT010000174.1:0-3199 GCA_964415105.1 uncultured Planctomycetia bacterium
AAGCGTCCAAAGGAGATCCGAAAGTTTATGGCTGGATGGTGGATTATTTTTATAATGGCTATGAAACCTACGGCATAACCGGAGGAATGTCCGTTCTGGAAAAGCATATCAACAATCCGAATTGTTTAACCTCAAAAAGACAACAAATAATCAAACGATTGAAAGGAATGACAAAGTTATTTCCCGGAGCCTTAGCTCCTAATTTTGTTATCGGCGAGAGTGAAGGCAATAAGTTTGAATTGCATAAATGGAAAACCAAAGCGCCTTATAAATTGCTTTTATTCTGGTCAAACGACTGCGCGCATTGTAAACAGTTGGCAATTAAACTCGAGCAATTGATCAAGGATCCCGCGAATAAAGAAAAACTTGATATTGTTGCTGTCAGTTTGGATGAAACTGAAACAGAAATTCGAAAGTGGGAAATAGAAAAAACCCGTTTCCCCGAATTGAAACATCTTCGTGCTATAGGGGGAGTGAACGGTACTATTGCTAATGACTATGCCATATTGAGTACGCCGGTTATGTTTTTAATGGAGAGCGAAAGCAATGATATTGTATCGATTCCCGGCAACTTTTTTGAGTTAACAGAGTTTTTGGAAAAGGGAGTGAAGAAAATTAAGGAAAGTTCATCCTCGTAGGTTGGGTTCAATCCAACCTACGAGGTTGAACGGAGGTATGTGAAGAGAATACGAGAAGAGATTAGATTAAAGAAAATGAGAAAAAAAGTTTTCATGATAGGAGTGTTGACTTGCCTTGTATTCGGTGTATTTACCGCGTGGAGCGCCGCGGAAGAACAAGTTTCGCCGCAAGAAAATACCGTTAAAACCGGTAGAATTGAAATTGATGACTACAAATGGGATATTGGTGATGTTCAGCCCGAAAGACTCGCGAAAAAAACATTTTTGATAAAAAATGTCGGAGAGGGTGAACTGTTTATAGAAAGCGTGCGAACGACCTGTTCGTGTATTAAAACAAATCTTTCCACTAATAGAATTTTGCCGAAACAAAGAGCGGAACTTGAAACGATTTATGATTCCACGGGACGCGAAGAGGGACCGGATCAAAAGAGAATATACATATGTTCAAATGATTCGGGTTCCCCTCGCGTGCTTATCGAGGTGAGAGCGAATATAATTCCGGCAAAAAAAGAAAACAAGAACCTTTTCACGAATAAAAATATTTCTCAAAAAGAAGAAAATGTTTTTTTATCCCCACGAAACAAATCAACTCCGGTTAATATTTACATTTTTGTAGACACTGAATGCGAAGAATGTGTTGAAACGGTTGAGAAATACATAACGCCGATTATTCTGAAGCGTAATATTCAAACAATAGAGCTTGATATAAGCAAACCGGACGGTTTTGAACTGCTTTTGTCCGCGGAAGAATTTTTCAAAAAAAAGACTTCTATCGGTCCCGCGATTTTGTTCAATGATGATCTTATGGGAGAAGATGAAATAATTTCCGGCCGTTTTGAGGAAAAGGTTGAGTCGTACGAAGGAAAAATTCTGCCATTTTTTAATCTTGAAAAACTTCAGAAACGAAAACCCTTACAACCTCCCGATATTGAAGCCGTAGAGATAGAAACAATTTTATTTTCCACAAGAAAATATTGTGGGAAATGCAGACGGATGGAAAAATATCTCGCGCTTCTCAAAAAAAGATACCCAAAATTTTCCGTTAAAACATTTTATATTGAAGACGCTGAATCCGCGCTGTTTTATGAATATTTAGGCGGGAGATTTGATATTCCGAAAGACAAAATATTGTACACTCCAGCGTTCATAATCGGGACTCGTTATTTTACGGAAATCGATCAGTATCATCCCGGTATTGAAAAATGCGTCCAGGAAACCGGCAAAAAAGAGATTCTTTCAGGCAACCTTCTGTACGAAGATTTTAAAAAATCCAATAGCGAAATGTTGGAAAACAAAATTTTGAAGAGATTTAAAAATTTTAAGGCGTTACCCGTCGCGATCGCGGGGGTCATTGACGGAATTAATCCTTGTGCTTTCGCTACAATAATATTTTTTGTGACATCTTTGTTTGTAGTCAGAAAAGAAAAAAAGACGATTTTAGCAGTAGGTTTTTTGTTTATCGCCGTGACTTTTTTGACATATTTTCTTATTGGTGTGAGTGTGCTAAAAGTGAGCAGTTTTTTGTTTATAAAACAAATGGGTCCTTTTATTTATCTTACGGCGGCGATGGTATTGTTTGTGTTGGCGTATCTTTCTCTGGCGGATTGCATAAACTATTGTAGGGGTCGAAAAGATAAAATGATCCTTCAGCTCTCTGAAGAGAAAAAAAGGCGAATATCTCGTTTGATTTCAAAAAACTTAAGATTGAAACATATTGCCGGAGCTATAGTGATTACCGCTTTTATTGTATCTATTACGGAGTTAACCTGTACGGGACAAATATATTTGCCTACGATATTGTACATCTTAAAGATGGAACAGCTAAAATACGAGGCGATTAGCCTTCTATGTCTCTATAATTTTGCTTTCATTTTACCGCTTATTGTGGTTTTTTTCGCGTTCTTTTTTATAAGATCCGGTTCGTATCAATTTATTCGTTTAATCAAGCAAAACGTAGCGATAGCAAAATTCCTGCTTTTTTTGTGCTTTCTCAGCTTAGGAATTATTTTTCTCATCATAAGGTAAATTAAAGGAGTTACAAGGAGTGTCCCCATTTTCCACTGAGTTAAACCCCGTATAAATAAATTTGCGTACGTACTATTGTAAATACGCCGAAAATACACGAAGAAACATAAAAGAGGTGAGATAAAATGAAAAAACTAAAATTAACAAAAGAGGAAAAGAAGATCGAAGAAGCACTTCTTCGAAACGAGTATATCCCCGTAACTGGCGCGGAGCTAAGGGGAATTACAAACGCTATTCACGCTCGCAAGAAAGACGTCATGATGACAATAAGGGGTGAATGGTAATGACATTAAGCTGATAAAAAGGAAAGCGAAAAAGAAGGGGCTAAAGTACCAAACCTTTATTGCGGAAATTTTACACCGAGTGGCCGTGCATTGATTGCTACTTCTCTTCGCTAATCGGATATATAATACCAATTACATTAATTAATTGCACATTTTAAACTACGAAAGATATGTGTACGTGCATGTGCTTAGACTATTTTCCTGACTTCCGCACTTTTAAAAATTTCTTTCTAAAACCACGGAAACAAGCAC
>CAYPYT010000175.1:0-3185 GCA_964415105.1 uncultured Planctomycetia bacterium
TCGCCCGCCTTCGGCGGACTCAGAATGACGAAAAAATAGCCGTCGAGAGGTCTTTCTTTGAAGGCATTTTTCCAAAAGGCTCCTGCGGGATAACAGGAGAGGTTGTTTTGAGGTGAGATCTGCGGCGGAAAAAAGGCGGCGAGATGGATATTGAACAAATGTGGCAGAAAGCGCAGACTAAAACGGAGATAATTCGGCCTAGAATTAGGCCTCTTCCCACGTTTACAAGCACGAGAGTTCCGTATATTTTTCTCGCGGAATCCGTTGTTAACGAAGGAAGTACCGTGGCGCGGAACGGAAAAGTGATCGTTGAGAAACCGATGATTTTTCTTCCGGAAGATTTGCCTCAGTTTGAAGGTTTCGATTTTGAGGAAGACTTTGAATTTGAACAATCTTCGATGCAGATGTTTTTTTTGATGAGGGGAATAAGATTTCCATCCCTCAGATACAATAATAAAGTAGAAACGCTGGAGCTGGAAGATATGTCGCTGTCAAAAACCGTGGAAAAATATAAAAAAGCGTTAGAACAAAAAGAAAATGTGAACGCGGCTTTAATTATCGGACCTGAAGACTGTTGGCAGTTTTCAATAATGATATACATGGCATCTCTGATAGAGCGGTGTATTAAGGGCGATATTATGAATATTATCGGTAAAATCAAAGGATGAAGAAATATATATGTGTGGAATAATCGGATACTCAGGAGAACAAAACGCCCCCGAAGTGCTTCTTAAAGGCTTGGCTCGTTTGGAATACCGCGGCTACGATTCCGCCGGGATTGCCGTATTGAAGGGCGAAGTGATAAAAATAATCAAAAAGCAGGGAAAACTTGAAATTCTAAAAGAAGAGATCAGACTGCGTCCGCTTGAAGGGACCACAGGTATCGGGCATACCCGATGGGCAACGCACGGAGAACCGAGTGATAGAAACGCGCATCCGCATAATGATCATCGGGAAGATGTCGCTATCGCTCATAACGGGATTATCGAAAACTATAAACAATTGAAAAAAGAGCTGGAAGAGAGCGGACACATTTTTAAATCCGAAACCGACAGTGAAGTTATCGCGCATCTTATCGCGAAAGAATATAAAGGGGATCTGCGGTTGGCCGTTAACGAAGCGGCAAAACAACTGAAAGGGTCCTTCGCTATCGCCGTGATGCATCAGAACGAACCGGATAGAATTATCGGCATTAGGAAAGACAGCCCTTTGGTCGTTGGGCTCGGCAAACATGAAAACTTTATCGCCAGTGATATTCCCGCGGTTTTGGAATACACAAAAGAGGTAATATATCTTGAAAACAATGAAGTCGTGGATATTAAAAAAGGAAAATGCACAGTATATAACGAAGAAGGCGTGCCGATAGAGAAAATAGCGACCACGATAGAGTGGAACATAGCGCAAGCGGAAAAAACCGGATATAAACATTTCATGTTGAAAGAAATTTTTGAACAGCCGGAAGTTTTGAAACAGACGTTCAAAAAAAGAATAAAAGATAACAAGGAAGTTTTTTTTGAGGAATTAAGGATAAGCGAAGACGTTTTTAAGGAGACGAGGGAGATCATTATTGTCGCCTGCGGAACCGCGTATCACGCGGGATTGACAGGAAGATATATGCTTGAAAAATACGCGAGACTCTCCGTCGGAGTCGACACTTCAAGCGAGTTTCGGTATCGAGACCCTTTAATAACCCAAAACACTTTGGTCATAGTTATTTCACAATCGGGTGAGACGGCGGATACCCTCGCGGCGCTAAGGGAAGCAAAAAAGAAAGGCGCTAAAGTCTTGGCGATATGCAATGTTTTGGGCTCCACGATGGCTCGGGAAGCGGATGGTGTGATCTATACGCATGCCGGACCTGAGATTGCCGTTGCCTCCACAAAAGCATACAGCGCGCAATTGGGGATTTTATACCTTTTTACGCATTATCTCGCGCGCGTAAGAGGAGAAGCGGGGAATTGTCCCCAGGATTTTATTGAAAAACTTACCAAACTGCCGGAACTTGCCGCGAGGATGCTCAAACATTACCGGAAAAATGAAAATAAAATAAAAGAATATGCCGCGAAGTTTCATCAATATTACTTGGCGAGTGATAATAAAAGCTGTTTTTTGTATTTAGGTCGGAACATAAATTATCCGAACGCGTTAGAAGGCGCGTTAAAACTGAAAGAAATATCGTATATCAGCGCCGAAGGATATCCCGCGGGAGAGATGAAACACGGTCCGATCGCGGTAATAGACGAGAACACATGGGTTGTCTGTATAGCGGTAAAGTCCGATACATACGAAAAAATGATATCAAACATACAGGAGATAAAAGCGCGCGGCGGAATTATTGTCGCTATCGTTTCAGAAAAAGACTTGACGCTGAGAGGAAAAGAAGCAGATTATGTTATCGCGATACCCGAAACGGACGAGATCTTTTCACCGATTCTCGTTACCATTCCTCTTCAGCTTTTGGCGTATCATGTCGCCCAGGAATTCGGATATGATATAGATAAACCGAGAAACCTCGCGAAATCCGTTACCGTAGAATAACCGGTTAAACCCAAACCACCAACCTCGTAGGTTGGTAGTAACACAGTAGTCCGTCAACGTTCAAATGAGGGGTACTGTCACAGAGATTCCCGCCTGCGCGGGAATGACAAAAGGGGCGCGGGAATGACAACCCCCATTTTGTCATCCTCGCGAATGCGGGGATCTATAATATAAAAGTGGAGTAAATTTTTTAAAGGAAACGCGAAATTCCACTTTTGACACAGTCTGGAAAGTGGGGATCTGTAGTATAAAGTACTCCTCATATAAGCGTTGACGGAGTACTATTTATGTCAACTACACCACCAACCTCGTAGGTTGGTGTTTTGGTACGAATTTGAACTGTCAAAATTTCCTCAAGACGCGCTTTTCTCTAAAAGGGCGCGCGAAATATTGGCGGCATTGACAGATAGAGAGAGCTAATATATAATGTGTTTTCTTGAAAAAGAAGGGCGATTAGCTCAGCTGGTTTAGAGCGCTACCCTTACAAGGTAGATGTCGTAGGTTCGATCCCTACATCGCCCACCAGTTTTAGCGAACGGGAACACGATTTGTTATTCGTCACTTACAAATATGGGGCGGTAGTTCAGCTGGATAGAACGTCGGACTGTCGATCCGAAGGTCGCGGGTTCAACCCCCGTCCGCCCCGC
>CAYPYT010000176.1:0-3182 GCA_964415105.1 uncultured Planctomycetia bacterium
CCATTAAGGCTTTAAATTTTTGCGATGTGTTTCTCGATAACTTTTCCCCTCCAAATGAAATACCTCGGATTTTTCTATAAGCCTGTCCAGTAGCGCGTGCGCCATGGCATCGTTGTGAAAGACCTGGTTCCATTCACCAAACGGACGATTAGTCGTGATTATTGTCGACCTTCCGTTTTCGTACCGCTGTGAGATGACTTGGAACACCAGATTGCTTTCGACCTCACGCAAGCATACATATCCGATCTCATCTATAATAAGAAGCGCCGGTTGAGTATACGCAGTCATGGCATTTCTCAATTTACCGGTTGAGTCAGCTGTCATCAGCTCAAGATTCATCATGGCAAGTGTTGTGAACCGTACTCTTGAACATTGCTGACAACAATAGTACCCTAAAGCTCTTGCCAAATGAGTTTTCCCCAGTCCGGCAGATCCTACAAAGAGGACCGAAAGCCCTTGTTTGAGAAGTTCAGGTGTATAAAGCTTCAAGTATCTGTTTTTGAGTTGTTTCGTAGATACGTTATATTCAAAATCCAAGGTATCCACTGTTTGAATTTTTCCGAATGCGGCCTTCTGTATACGATAAGCTATTGTTCGTTCTTTTTTCTTGGAGATCTCTATTTCACAAAGATATTCAAGAATCTCGATAAATTTCTCACATTCTCCAGGATAGCGCTGGAGTGTTTCTTCAAGGTGTTCTGAGAAGTTTCGTAGTTTTAGTTCTTCTAGTAATACCTTTAAATTCTTCATTTTTTCATCTCCTCGTTTTCGTTGTCATCATTATCAAATAGTAATGCGTCATAAGATTTAAGATTCGGTATGTGCGGCGGGATGTTAAGCCTATCATCTCTCAGGGTTAACGGTGGTGGGTTGACATGCTCTACATCGTGCTTGCGCCAGAGCAGCCGTTCCAAATGATGCGCTCCGATAATTCCCTTCTTTAAGGCATCTTCTATACAACTCTCAACGGATTGTGCTCCGTAAACTGTTATCAATACCATAAGATTGCTCAGTTCACCGCGAATGGAATTGTTTTGCGCGCCTATAAATTCGACATACCTCCGGCCGTTAGGACCAAGTGCTTTAACGGTCTCGATATCAGCACTAGTTCCAGCGCCGGGTTTACGGTCAATAAGATCTTCCTGGTGCTTTTTATTTGTTATTATTTTGTTCTTCTGCCAACAACGCGCGTGTGTACATACACGCCTGCGCCTTAGATAAAGATTAACAGTTTTGGTGTCGGCTCTAAGCGTTAATGTCCTTCCAGCAAGTCTCCATGGTACGGAATACTCGTTCGTATCGAATCTTACTCGAAATTGATGTGATGCTTTCGGACTTAATATCTCGTCTGTATCATAACTATCGGTAAACGGAAGAAGCAGCTGTTTTTCTCCGACAAAATGTAGCTCCGGTATCTTTCGCGTAGTAGCATGCGTGCGCTTATTGGCAAACTGCCCCATCCATGAGTGTGCCTGTGTGTTGACATCGTCCAGATCAATAAATGATCGTCCCGGCCAAAAATTTCCTCGTATATATCCAACACCATTTTCTACGCGTCCTTTCTCATTCCCTGCACCCGGATTACACGCCACAGGCTTAAAACAACTATGTCCGGCATATGCCAAAAATCGCGGATTGAATCGTATGATCTTTCGTTTACGCTCCGCGACTGCCGTCGCTAAATTGTCATACCATAGTTCCTTTGGCACGCCGCCATAGAACCTGTACGCGTTTTCGTGACATCTTAAAAAACTCTCAAGACAGGCCGAGTGTGTGAATTCCAAATATAGCAACCTTGACCAGCACAGTACCATCACAAAACACCATAGTTTTCGTCCAAAACCAAAGTAATCACCAAAATCTCCCCAGTCTACTTGCGCCGCCTGACCGGGAACAAATTCCAATGACAGATACGCTTTTGGTTCAGACGCCGGTCTTTGGATCCTTAAATAATCTTTTAGGATCGTTAACCCTCCAAGATATCCTTTGTCTCTGAGCTTTTGCAGAATATTAACAGCTGAGCGGCTTGGTTCCGCGCGAAGAAGATCATCTATACAATCGTAATATGGCGCGAGTAGAGATGTTCGCCGGGTACCGTCCTGCCGATTAAGAAGTACTTGTTTGCGTTGAATCAACGCCACTACGGTTTGCCGGTGTATTCCAAGTCTCGCTGATATCGCGCGCTGGCTTAAATGATCGGCGTAATAAAGACGCAAAACTTCAGCCTGTCGAGCCGGATCTATCATCTGTCATCACCTCGCTTTTTTTAAGAACTTGTCTCACCAGTGAATTTACACAGGATATAGATGTTCCTTCTGATTTTCGTGTATAGGTTAATGTTAAAACCCGCCAGTTGGGATGACTGTATTTGATAAGTTGTTCTCTGATAAGTTCATCCCTAGCCAGATTCACTTCCTCAACCGTCATTCGCAAAATCTTGCTTACGGTGTCCGCGGAATAAAAACTTCTTCCATCACTATTGCCGACTACAACTAAAAATAGGTACAAAACCAGTGATTTATGCCCGAGACGACTCAGATATCCCCCGTGTAGAAGATAATGATCAACAATCGAATAAGATTTTGCCTGTCTTTTCATAACAGAGAACAGTCTGCCATAAAGACAAAGCAATATCTATCAGCGTTTGTATCTCACCCGGGGTGCATTTGTGCTCCGGTAACCCAAAGTGCTTGTCCTGACTTGGTTAACGACAACACTAACGTTTGTATCTCACCAAAATCGATGTTTGCCCGTGTGTTTAAACGTATTGTAGTTATTGGACTTACGTCTGATACTAACGTTTGTATCTCATCGGCCCGCCGTGCGGTATTTTTAGCACGCCACCGCTTCTGATACCCTGGATTTGCTCGCCGCCACTCTTTTGTATACTCATAACGGCCTTTAAAGTATCCGGGGTTGGTTTTGCGCCAGTTTTTCTGCTGCGCTTGACAACGTTTTTTCTGGCATTCGGGTCGCAGACAGCTTATCTGACGATCTCCGACTCGTTTCTTTGGGCAAAAAAACCTGCCGCAAAACAAGCACCTCTTTTGTTGAGTTGTTTTTTTATTATTCATACGAACAAGTATGAATCAAAAAAGAATGAATGATAAGAAAAATAAAAGGAATGATTAATATCGGAATTAAACCAATTTCATTATTTAGGATGGAATTAAATAGGAATT
>CAYPYT010000177.1:0-3160 GCA_964415105.1 uncultured Planctomycetia bacterium
TGGAACTTCGAACATATGGTTAAAATGAAAACGAAACTGGAAGTTATGAGAATTAACCGACAACAAGGATATCCTATGGTTGAAATATCTTCCCCAAAAGAGGTTTGACATGAAAAGTAAAGAACCGAAATTTATGCAGGAACTCCACCTTATCAGAGCAAAATTAAGCAAAGAATGGGAGAAAATGTCGGACAAAGAGTTTCTCGCCCATACGCGTAAAGTCGGCAGACACTTTAAACAGTCCCTACGTTCCCGTAAAAACCATCCCGCTTCCCGGTAACTAAGAAACTTCTTTATTCTCGCCAATATGTGATTTAATTTTCCCAGTTTCATTTTTCTATCCTTTTTCATGTGTTCCGTATTCGCTCCGCTCATTGTTCGTTGAGATTCTTCGCTCCGCTCAGAATGACGGGGGAGGGGGGCTTCCCCATAACGAGCGTGGAGGGACTTCCCCACTCCGTCCTCATGACAACGGGGAGGGACTCCCCACTCCGTCATTCTGAGGAGCGAAGCGACAAAGAACCCCACCCTTTTCCACCCTGCACATTGCTACCACCCCATCCATTCCCACCTTGCACGTGGACGCCACTCCAACCCGCACCTCCGTCCTCCAACAAAACATTCTTAACCATACCACCTAAATTCGTTTTTCTCTCTATTAAATTTTTCCACACCTTAAGACGCAAGGCTTTTGTGTCAGCATACTTGCTATGCGCGACCCAACACCGAATGGAATCTTTTATTTCTTTTTTCTCTATTTTTCCCTTACCCAAAAGATATTCAAATTTTTTAAGTCTTTTCTTTAACTTTCTCACGTTATCAGACGCAAGTTTACGATGATTTTTAAATATCCTGAATCCTAAAAATTTTATGCCGCTACTAACTTTATAAATCTGAGACTTCCCCTCGTGCAAATCAAGATTAAGTAATTTTTTTAGAAACATTCTCATTTTATTTTTGGTTTCCTTCAATTCCATTTTGCTATTGCCAAACACCAAAAAATCATCCATATAACGAAGGTAATGCCTTTTTCTCAAACCGACTTTTGCGAAAAGATCCAGCTCGTTCAAATATAGGTTCGCAAAAAACTGACTGGTCAAATTACCAAGCGGCAATGCTTTCGCGTATTCAAGGGACGACAATTCACATTGCGTCAAGGTTACGGCTGAATCAATAATTTCATCCAAAAGCCGGAGTACATCTTTACCTTCAATTCTTTTTCTCAAAATCCCCTTAAGAATGCTGTGATCAATTGAAGGAAAATATTTTCGAATATCACCATGAAAACAAAATTTGTTTTGTTTCAAAAAACTCTGAGCTCTACCCACCGCTTTATGTGTCCCCTTTCCCTTACGACAAGCATAAGAATCATAAATAAACTCCTTGTCAATGATCGGCTCCAATATCTCACGCACAGCGTGATGAACAACCCTGTCTCTAAAGGGTGCCGCGGCAATTTCGCGTTCTTTAGGCTCATAAATAGTGAACGTCCGGTATTTACCATGGCGGTACGTTTTTGTCGATAATTCTTTCCAAAGAGAATCAATTTCTTGTTCGAGGAAAAAATTAAAATTAGCCGCCGCGGCCTTATACCGTCTGCCTCTTGACGCCGTATAAGCCGCACGGTAAAGGTTTTCTTTTGAAACTATTTTCGAATAAATATCGCTTATTCTGTTCATTTTTTTACCTCGTGTTTGATGCATCAGTTCGGGTTACCATCCATTATCACGCTCAATAAAGATTCTTCGTCGCAGGCTCCTCAGAATGACGGGAGGGAGAATGTTCATTCGCTCTGCTCCTCAGAATGACGGCGGAGAGAACGTCATTCACGCTCCAACACTCCGCACTCATCATTCTGAGAAGCTTGCGACGATAAGTGGTACTTCCACGCATACAACTCAGAGGTTTTGGCGACACGGGCACCAATGTTGTTGTTCCGATCGGCGTTCGTGTTGCCTGCGTTGTTGCGGTCGGACACGCGCAAGTTCGTCGCATCGTTGTTCCAATCGCCGCCGCGGATGCCAAACACAGTGTTTTATGACGCTATTCCTTTGCACTCTACACTCTTTTTTCTCCAAAGTTTCTCACTTTTTTGTCTTAAGGAGAAGGAAATAGCGTCTGAACCTCTCCAATTGTATTCCGCGCCTAAGATCCGTAAACCTTAGGCTCCTGGATTTTCGTCTATAACAAAGAACAAACGTTCAGATTCTTCGCTCCGCTCAGAATGACGAGCGGGGGGACACCTCGCACCCGTCATTCGCTTCACCACCGTCATTTCCGAGCCACACCCATCGTCATTCCGAGCCACACCCATCGTCATTCCGAGCCACACCCATCGTCATTCTGAGCCGAAGGCGAAGAATCTCGTCCCATGGCTCTATCACGCGCTCCTAAGCCACCCCCCTACCATTTTCCCTATCTCAATAGTCAACTGGCAAAAAAAGTCATATCCCTTCAAACTAACGTATTTCATGTCTTTCGCGATCCTCATCATAAAACGTAGACAGTCCAACTTTAAATTGACTGTTATCAAAATTTTTCTCTTCTCCCTTGAATAAACAGCCTCAATCAGCATCTCTAAAATATCCAAAAGAATCCTTTCAATCCTGTCGGCCAACAAAAACCTTTGGTCTTTTGGAAATTTGGCCATTTTCGGCAACATCCATAAAATCAACTTGTAATGTTTCTCCACCACCGGCGTCAACTTTTTCATTTTTCCATCTCCCGTTTCACAAGTTCTATCTTTTCAACAACTTTTCCATTTTCAAATACTGCCACATTTCTTCCAAAACGAACAAGTTTACCAATATATTTGTCCAAAGCACTCTTCGGAAACCCACAACTCACTTTAACATTCGTTTGACCATTAGAATGAGTAACTTTTTTTTCAAGCAATTTTATTCCAAGCCGCGAGGCCAAACACAACGCGTCTTTGCCCTCTATTGAATAGAATATTCCTCTTTTTCTTAGTTCTACCATTTTTCTCCTTTCTTTTTTCGTCATTTGCTCTCAGATCCTTCCCTGAGCCTGCCGAACGGGATGACGAGGGAGCGAATAGCTCCCCACCCCCTCCATCACTCCTCACTCCGTCATCCTGACACTGAACGAAGTGAAGTGGAAGGACCCCATTCTTTTCCACCTTGCGCGTTGCTACCACCCC
>CAYPYT010000178.1:0-3154 GCA_964415105.1 uncultured Planctomycetia bacterium
AAGAAACAGAGTGGTTCAATACACCAAGCGAAGCTCTGGGAAACAAGACTCCCTTGGAAGTAATAGAGCAAGGACCTTCCGGTGTTCAGGAAGTTTTACGGCTCTTGGGTCGTCTTGAATGGGGGATAGCGACATAATGGGAAAATCACACCACACAAGAGAATCCCTTCAAAAGAGTATACGGAGAGTTACGCCTTCACGCGTTGCCGGCATATATTTCCGTTTGGTTTCTCCGAAACGAATTGATGAAATTTTGAGCACACAAGGTAGTTTTGCTTATGGCGGGCGATATAATCCCGATGGAGAGTTTAGCGCTTTATATCTTGGAGAAACAAAAGAACTTTGCAGACGAGAACGGCAAACAAAAGCTAAAAACTCTTTACTGGTTTCTCAAATTATGGGAAAGATAAAAGTGTCCTATGGAAAAATTTTAGATTCTTACTTCTCTCAAGAATTAAATTCAACCTCAGCCTGATTATCTGTACACACTCTCGTATAAACTGCACAACGCATTTAATCACCTCTATGACTATATGAAATAAAAACAACACCCCCCAGAGTATTAACCCAGCAACCAATCGCTTATAATAAGAACGAAAATATGGATGCATTATTCACCGACATTCTATATTTCTTGTATTTAACTTATTTAGGGGTTAAAATACCCCAATAACAAGGGGCAATGTGCTGAGTATCACTGTACATAGTGTTGCAATATTAGTCAAGGAGAATTAATGTATCTAAAAAATTTAGCCAAATTGCGTAAAGAAAAATGTCTAACTCAAGAGGGCTTAGCCCGAAAAGCCGATATTTCCTATCACACCATTATAAAACTGGAAAATGGTGGAATAGCAAATCCTAAGATTGAAACTGTTATTAAGTTGGCAAAAGCCTTGCGTGTGAATTTAGAAGAATTGGTTGAAAAAAAATGTTGAGAATATGAAAATAAGAAGTGCAAATCCTCAGGCTGATATTTCGAGCATAGAAGATCGAATAGATGAGCTTGTTTATGCTCTTTATGGTTTGAGGGAAAAAGAAATCGAACTTGTAGGAGGGTTAGTTAAAGAAAAATGAACCAAACTGATATTAACGAACTTTATTGCATAGTGCCGATATCGAACGTTGCTTCAATATTGAGAGAGGGTATTCTTTCTCATAATGAAGCTCGCAGGGTTCATCATCGTTCAATTGCAGAGCAGGGGGTTCAAGAGCGTAGGCAGAATAAGAAAATTCCAGGGACAACCAAGCATTTGCATGACTATGCCAACCTGTATTTTGACGCTCACAATCCCATGCTTAGCGTGCGACGTTACATAAATGACAGTATTTGTGTTTTACGAATAAATAGCGAAGTGTTATCGCTTGATGGGGTTATCGTCACCGATCAGAACGCAAGCCGTGATTGCTGATTTAAACCAGTGGCGGAAGGATTGCCTTTATTGAACAAAGATGAAATTTATGCCACATTTTGGTTGAACGATGATTTTTATGAGCAGAACCGTAGAAAAGGAATAAAGTGTGCAGAAGTATTGGTCCCAAGATGTGTTAATTGCTCTTACATAATCGGGGCGTATGTAGCGAATACAATAGCTCTTAACAATTTTAGGCAGATTTCTACCTTGCCTGTAGAAATTAAAGGGAATATGTTTTTCTAAAGGGGGTATCATGAAAATATTGGTTGGAGATATTTTTAATTCCAACGCGCAAACACTCATAAATACAGTCAACTGTGTTGGGATTATGGGCAAAGGAATAGCGGCTGAATTTAAGAAACGCTTTCCGGAGATGTTTGATGATTATGTGGAGCGGTGCAAGAAGGGCGACGTTAAGCCGGGCGTTCCTTATTTATTCAAATCATTTTCGCTCTTTGCGGAAGGACCTCTGGTCATTAATTTCCCGACAAAAAGTGACTGGCGCGCGGCATCACGTGTCGCAGATATTGAAAGAGGTCTTAAAATATTAGTTTCGAAATATAAGGAATGGGGCATTAAGTCAATAGCGGTTCCTCCGCTGGGATGCGGCAATGGTCAATTGCTTTGGGAGACGGTTGGCCCTTTAATTTACAAATATCTTTCGAAGTTGGATATTCCGGTTATGATGTATGCTCCCTACGGCACGCCGCCCGCGCAATTGATCGAGAAATTCCTTTCTCAAGAATACAATCTGTGTAAAGCGAAATCAGGTGCGAACATTCTGCAAAAATTGGAACCTGCTTGGGTCGCCTTGATCGAGATAGTCCATCGTATTGAAAAGCAGGCATATCATATGCCGGTTGGACGAACTATTTTCCAGAAGATTGCTTATGTTGCTACGGCATTAGGTATCCCGACAGGGTTAGCGCATGTCCGAGGTTCCTACGGGCCTTATTGTAAAGAGTTGGATGATGTTAAAAAACGGTTATCCAATGCCGGGTTATTACAGGAAGAAAAAAGCGGATCTATGTTTAAGGTTGTCCCGGGTCTTGCGTATGAGCAGAATCGTTTAAAGTATCAAGATACTTTTCAGAATTGGGACAAGATGATCGACAAAACGGTCGATTTATTTCTGCGTTTGGATACGAATAAAGCCGAAATTGTCGCTACTGTTCTTTTTGTTGAGCAAGAGATGAATAAAAACAAGAGCATGTCCGAGGATGATGTTTTGAACGAAGTCATGAAGTGGAAACAAAAACGTCGTCCTCCGCTCGACAAAAAAGAAGTCGCTCAGGCTATTCGCAATCTTGGCGTGTTGAAATGGTTCGCTCTGAAACCATCGACAGATTTGCCGGTTGAGGATGATTGGGTGAATTAAAAGTAAACTGCCTTGAAGGAGGCAACATTTATGGATGACAAGGTATCTCTCATAAGGAAAAAACCGATGCTTTTTGTTGGAGCAAGGATTCAATTTGTTTCAACGACTGGCGATTTATTTTAGGTACAACGCCGCCAGAAGAAGGTAAAAATATATTGAATCAAGAATTTGCAAAAGCCGAAGGATTTTCTATTAAGCCTAAAAGGTAGACAAATATCAATTTATTTCGGAAAGACAGGAAGGTCGGGGCTTGACAGGCTGACCGAGAATAGCCTTTTTGAGCAATAGCGTTGTTGTAACTTCTTTATTTATAATGCCTGATTTTTGAAAATCTTACTTTTCGATCAGCCTGTCAAGCCCCGAC
>CAYPYT010000179.1:0-3118 GCA_964415105.1 uncultured Planctomycetia bacterium
TATCCTCGTAGGTTGGTAGCGCTCTTTGCTACCATCCTACGAGGTTGTTGGCGGACGATTCATCTTTAACCGTTCATACGGGAGGACAGCCCACCTACGGATTCATCGTAAATATTTTTCGCGCTATCTCCGGATATTTCGCGATAAATAAAAGTTCATCGCGTACAAGCGGCTTCTGGGTATGAACATTCGCGTACCGCACAAGTTCCAAGATCTTTGTCGCTTCTTTATCGTCCTTAAACCGGACTTCAAGTTTGTTATACACGTTCCTAAACCCTTTAATTCCGCTATATTCCCCGGCAGTTATGCTTCTGCCTGTATCAATTACCTCAGGTTCGCCTCTGCCAAGCTCTTCATAATCATAAAGTTCATAATTTCTTCTGTCTTTAAGCGCCCCGTCCGCGTGAATCCCGGACTCATGAGCGAACGCGTTATTTCCGACACCAACTTGATTTATCGGGATAGGCACGCCAAACGCGTAAGAAGCATATTGCGCGATCTTCCACGCCATTTTTAAATTCATCCTGGGATCCAACTTATATTTCGAATTTCCGACAAACCCGCTTGAATACTTTAAAGCAAGAAGACAACTTACCAGATCCGCGTTACCCGCGCGCTCGCCCATACCATTAACGGTTGTGTTTATATACGCGTCCACACCGCTGTCAATAGCCGCCTTCGCGCCGGCAAGTGAGACGGCTACAACCATACCAAGATCGTTATGGCAATGCAGTTCTATCGGCAATTTAACCGCCGCGACAAGAGAAGAAATACGTTCATAAATTGTAAATGGATCATCGAAACCAAGCGTATCACAATACCTCAAACGATCCGCCCCGGCATCTTTAGCCGCCTGACTGAATTCTATGAGATATTTCATATCCGTCCTCGAAGCATCTTCCGCGTTAACGCCAATCGCTTTGATCCCTTCTTTTTTCGCGAGTTTTACGGCTTGAATAACGGATTTAATAACTCCATTTTTATCGATTTTACCCGCGAATTTATTTTTTATCATCTGATCAGATGTGGAAATAGACATATTCAAAAACTCAACGCCTGTATTCTTAACCGCGTTTCTAACATCTGATTCGACTGCCCTTATCCACCCTGAAAGACGCATTGGGTACAAAACTTTGCGCTTGGCTAATTCAAGATTAGCGTTTAAATAATTCCGTTCATGGTGCGTAAACGGAAAACCGAATTCGGATTGAAAAACACCCATTTTATTCAGATACAAATTTACGATAGTCTTCTGAAGTTTCGCCAAACCCAACCTTGAAGTCTGCACACCGTCACGATTGGTCACATCAATAATCCTGATAATATTTTTTTTCTGCTTCATTAGATCCGTCATAAATTCCCCTTTTTTCAAAAAAGCACCATCATTCGCGGGCGCCTTTCGAGGCGCCCCTATATAACCACACGAACTTGCTTAATGTCTTCAATGTCCTTCGATTGTTTCAGCTTTTTTAATATGTCTTTCGGCACTTCGCTGTCAATATTAAGAAGGCTGAGAGCCTCACCGGTATTTTCATCTCGTCCAAAACTCATCCCGGCAATGTTAATGTTATATTTACCCAGCAGTGTTCCTATTCTTCCGACAACCCCCGGAACGTCATTATTGGAAACAACCAGCATATATCCGTCAGGGATCGCCTCGACATAGAATTTATCCATCTTTATGATGCGCGGCTCTTTGTTGGAAAAAAGCGTCCCCATAATAAAGTGTTTTCTTTTTCCGGTATCAAACTCGACGCTTATCAAATTCGCGAAATCCATTATCTTCGAAGTTTTCTTTTCAATGATCCTGATGCCTCTTTCTTTCGCGATCAGCATGGAATTCACATAATTAACTTCCTCGTCAAGCATAGGATTAAACACACCTTTTAATAAAGCGGAAGTAACAATCGTAACATCCATTTCCGCGATATCACCGATATACTTGACTGTAATTCCTTTTATCGGCTTATCAATAAGCTGTGCCTGTATGGAACCTAACCGTTCCGCTAAATTAACGTACGGCTCAAGCGCCTCCAATACCTTCCCTTCCATGGCGGGAACGTTGGCGGCATTACGAAAACCTTTTCCCAAAAGAGCGTCTGATACGGAAAGAGCAATATCAATAGCAACATTAACCTGCGCTTCTTCCGTCGACGCGCCGAGATGAGGCGTGGTGATCACCTTTTCCAAGGTCACAATGGGACTCGCGGCGGGAGGCTTCTTTTCGGTCTCATACACATCAAACGCGGCACCTGAAACTTTTCCGGATTCTAAGTTTTTCGCTAAAGCTTCTTCGTCAACAATGCCTCCTCTGGCGGCATTGATGATCCTCACCCCTTTTTTCATTTTCTTAAACGCTTTTTCATCTATGAGATGACGTGTATCATCAGTAAGAGGCGTATGTATAGTAATAAAATCAGCGTTTTTAAGAAGCGTATCCAGATCCACCGACTCTATGTTGAGAGACTTCGCTTTTTCCTCCGAAAGAAACGGATCAAACGCCATTATCTTCATCCCGAAACTAAGCGCTCTTTTCGCGAATTCCGTACCGATCCGGCCAAGACCCACGATCCCTAAATTTTTACCGTACAGCTCGACTCCCATAAACTTTTTTCTGTCCCATTTGCCTTCCTTCATTGAAAGATTAGCTTGAGGGATATTTCTGGAAAGTGAAAGCATAAGGCTGAACGCGTGTTCCGCGGTCGAAATAGTATTCCCGCCCGGAGCGTTCATAACTATGATACCTTTTTTCGAAGCGGCGGGCACATCAACATTGTCGAGCCCGACACCCGCCCGGCCGATAACTTTCAATTTATCCGACCCGGCAATAATTTTTTTTGTCACGGTCGTTCCACTCCTGATAATAAGAGCGTCATAACCCTTTATTTTTTTGACAAGTTCATCTTCCGAAAGTTTGAAAACTTCGTCAACTATAAAATTATTTTCTTTAAGAATTTTTATGCCTTCGGCGGCAAGCGGATCACTCACTAACACTTTAATATCAGACATGACCTTTCTCCCTTTTTTTTTTCGTATATCGTATGTCGTATGTAGTATATCGTAAGAACTACCCGCCGAAGGCGGGTCCGCCTCCGGCGGAACTTTGAACGATATACGA
>CAYPYT010000180.1:0-3114 GCA_964415105.1 uncultured Planctomycetia bacterium
AGTAAAGGTCATGATCGTAAAACCGGCCTGTGAGATCACCATCGGCATGGCTATAGCCCACATCTCCCTGAGACCACCCTTTTTATGCCTGTCCGGGGCAACAGGTTTTATAATTTTTTTCATACTGACTATTATACACACCCTTCCATATATTTCACAAGAATCACGGCATAATATTAACAAAAACACCAACCTGCGAGGTTGGTGTTTTTTTTGACCATAACCTAATTCTACAGCGCTTTTTGTTGTTTTTTCTTGTTTGCTTCGTTTTTCGCGTTTTTTGCTTTGTTTACTTGTTTCGAATGTTTGTCCTTATCTTTCTGGCCTTTGTCACCCATGTCTTCTCCTCCTTCTTTCGGTTTTAGATTTCAGGAGCATATAGTCTATTCTATATGAAATCTTCGGTTATTACAAGATTCGCCGCGTCTCGACCATTGGGTCCCGCGATCACATAAACATTTTTTGTTTTCATAAAATAATATTATGTCGCGATCATTCCAAAAATTATCCCGCTTAAAGTAGCCATCACGACAACGAGGCTTACATAAACGACCGTTTTCTTTGTTCCGATAACTCCACGGATGACAAGCATGCTCGGCAAACTTAAAGCGGGCCCGGCCAAGAGAAGGGCCAGCGCGGGGCCTTTGCCCATGCCGGAACCAATCAGCCCCTGCAAAATAGGAACCTCGGTCAAAGTGGCAAAATACATAAACGCCCCAACAATCGAAGCAAAAAAATTAGCGAATAAAGAATTTCCGCCGACAAGCCTCTCAATAAATATCGGAGGAATCAAACCTTCATGTCCCGGTCTCCCTAACAAAAAACCGGCAACAAGAACTCCTGCAAGAAGAAGAGGCATAATCTGTTTCGCGAACCCCCACGAAGAAGCTGTCCATTTCTTAAGTTCAGCTTTATTAAACCACCGAAACAGCATGAATCCCAGAAAAGACAAAAAAACAAACGTGAGCACCCACTTAGAATTAAAAATAATAGCCCACAATCCGGTATTGCCTTCCGGAGGTTGGCCTAAATTCGCGAAAACAAGGACTGCTACCATGGAGAAAAAATACATACCATTCTTCCAAAGAGGACGCGTTTGCTTCTCTTCCGCAAACTGAAATTTTCCATCAACCTGTCTCGAGTGCTCCTCTTTAATAAAAATAAGGTGCATTAAGAGCCCGATCACTACACTGAAAACAATAGCTCCTATGGCTCTTGCCGCGCCTAATTGCCAACCGAGAATTCGGGCGGTCATTATAATGGCCAAAACATTGATCGCCGGTCCCGAATAAAGAAAAGCGATAGCAGGTCCAAGCCCGGCACCCTTATGGTAAATACCCGAAAACAGCGGAAGCACCGTACAGGAACACACAGCGAGAATAGTCCCGGAAACAGAAGCCACGCCATACGCCATAATTTTCTTTGCCTCAGCACCGAAATACTTAATTACCGATGACTTACTGACAAAAACAGCGATAGCTCCCGCGATAAAAAAGGCCGGAATAAGACAGAAGAAAACATGCTCTCGAGCATACCACCTCACAAGAGCCAAAGATTCAAACACCGGATTCCTAAAAGGCAAGAGTTCAACCGGAAAATAAAAACACGCCAAAAACGCCGCCGCCATTAACAAAAATTTTCTTGATTCCCTCATGTCGTCTCCAAATTACCAAAAACACCAACCTACGAGGTTGGTGTTTTTGGCGGGGGGACACTAAAACCTATTTAATATCTGACCCTATCGAGTTCTTTCTGCATTTGGATTTCGGCTTTTTTCAGCTCGTCTCCGGCGTCCGCGCCTTTTATTATAACCATTTGTATCGCGTGGTTTATAAACCGGGTACTCGAATCCCATGCTAAAACAGGCGGTGGACCTTTAGCGTCTCTAGCCTGGCTTTGTAAAACCTCCTTAAAATCTTCATCCATCGGAAGACTCCGCCAGGTATCCATGTTCGGCGGCAAATACGCGTCTTCCGTTTCCAAAGAAGCTTCATAAATCAGGCATTGGTTTTCGGGTTTAAATAAAAACTTTATAAATTCCCACGCTTCTTTTTTCATTTTGGATTTTGCAAATAAACCTAATACTCTACCGCCGATAAAAGCGGTATTTTTACCGGAAGGACCTTTAGGAAGGGTGGCAATCGCCCATTTCCCTTTAATTTCGGGCGCACCCACCATCAAGCTTATTATTTTCCAGTTTCCGGATATCGCGAGGGGATAATCCCCTGTTCTCATCCCCTGCTCTAAAGGAACCGCCGTTTTCGGCACGCCTTCTTTATAAAGTTCGGCAAAAAATCTGAGACCCTCCTCCGCTTCCGGAGTCCCCAGCGTAACTTTCGTATAATCATCGTTATAATAACTTCCTCCGGCCTGCCACAAGAAAGGAGAATATCCAATCCAATCAAGAGACCCCCAATCAATCACCATACCTTTGTTCAGGGCTTTAAGCGAACGAATCACTGACATAAGTTCATCCCACGTTTTCGGCGCTTGGGGCACAATATCTTTCCGGTAATACATAATGTGTTCTGAAAGATCAAACGGAATACCATAAACTTTTTTGCCGTATTGTGTTGACTTTAAAATACTCGGAAATATTTTCTTCTCTAAGACGTTCACATCCTCGGGGAATTCTCCGCGCAAGTCGACCATAGCGCCAAGCTCACCGAACTCCATCCCCCAGGTAAGACCCATAGTTCCGATATCAGGAGAAACATCGCCCGCGATAGAAGTTAAATATTTGCTATGCGCGTCACCCCATGAAATCGCCTGACAAAGCACAGTAACCCCCGTTTCCTCGGTAAATTTCTTGCCCAATTTCGTTATTGTTTTAGCCTGTCCTTCAGATCCTACAAGCCACATTGTAATTTCATTCTTTTTCTTCGCGTTTGTGCCGCATCCGCAAAAAGAAGCGGCAAATAAAACCATTACGCCCAACATAAACACTTTTTTAACTCTTCTCATTCCTACACCTTCCTTATTATGTTATCGCGCGAGCCTCGATAAAAATGAACCGCTCGACTCTCCCCATTCCGCCAAGAAAACCAACCTCGTAGGTTTCAACCTACGAGGTTGGAACCTACGAGGTTGGTTTTTGGTTTTCGGGTTAACTTT
>CAYPYT010000181.1:0-3100 GCA_964415105.1 uncultured Planctomycetia bacterium
GCCGGACGAAAAAATAGAATATTTAAAAAGGAAAGTTTTTTCTTTATTAAAACGCGGAAAAATAACCGATAAAAAGGGAAAAGCGGTTCTTGAGGTTTCTACTGACGGAGACGAGGGAGAAACTATTGATAGCGCGCGGAAACAACCTCCCGCAGTAAAGACAAGAAAACAGGAGATTTTCGTTGAACCCGGAGATTCTTTTTTTGCCGGGGAAATATGGATTCCTTTCGGAGAGGGGAATTTTCCGGCAATTATTATTTCTTCCGAAGATACCCCGGGTTTTAACCTTGAACAGGATATACCGGACCTATTAGGGGAGTTTTTTTCAGAAGCCGGATTTATTACGCTTACTTTTAATAATTCCGGGCGGCGAAAGAGTCAGGGGAAAGGGTTTACCTCCCGGGATAAAAAAAATATGGCAAACATTACCGCGGCGGCTAAGTTTCTCGCCAAACATCCTTTGGTCGGAAATGCGGATATTACGCTTATAGGCTTGTCAGAAGGGGCCTATGCCGCCTTAATGACCGCGTCGAGCCTCCCCGAAATAAAAGAGTGTGTTCTTTTGAATTTGCCCTTAAGTTCTGAAAAAGCGGGGTTATTTAGGGAAGAAAATATAGAAAAAGAATTGGAGATAAAGTGCGGCGAGTTTGGGGTGAAAACCGTTTCCGCGGATGTTTTGAAGGAAAACGCGAAAAAAATCAAAAAATGGCGCGAAGATATAATTAAAAAAACAGAAAAAAACTCTTTTTTTCTCGGCATAAGAGTTCCGGTTAAAGAATATAAGGATTTTTTGCTGAGAGACCCTTATAATGCGGTTCTTTTATACCAAAAACCGTTATTGCTGATTTTCGAAAAAGATAATCTGTTTTTCGATTCAGAGGCTGTTAATCTTTTACGAAAATTACTTATCGAAAATAAATCTTCGGCCAAAGTGCAGATTGTAAGAAATTTTGGAATTTACGACGAAAAAGCGCCGGAAAATGATAAGGTTCGAAATCAAATGGTAATAAATGACGTGTTCAAATACATAGCGGAATGGATCTCTGAAAATAATGTTCAGAAAAAGGAAGAAAATGTCGAAGTGACGCTTAATTCTAATCCTGCAAAAGAGAATATAACAGTTACATCGGAAGATTGATTCAATATCGTATTTTGACTGTATTTACGGCAGGCTCCTGTTTGACTTTTAGTGAATATTATGTTATATTCCATCACGTAGTGTTTGATTTGGGGGCGATGGATGATGGATGAAATCGTCGCCCGTTTTTTTTGTAGTTGTGATAAATAATTTTCTTTTTATACTATCTTGAAAGGAATTGCGGGCGGTATATCCGCAATAGGGTGTGATGAAGGTGAAATCATTTGAGAGAAGACGGTTTGTTCGTATTGATGTTCCTTTGAAATTGATGGTTAAAAGCGGGAAACGGCGGGAAAAGGGAATTACTAAGAATATTTCTCCTGTCGGATTGAGATTTGAAACAAGTAAGAAACTTGAAGCTGATGAGAAAGCGGAACTTGTTTTATACCTTCCTTCAATGGTTAATCCGATCACCTTTAGAGCAAGAGTGGTTTGGCAGAAGAAAAAAAGTTTGGAAGACAAGGCTCCGTATGATGTTGGAGTGGAAATCGTGAGCATTGAGGATAATGACAAAAACATATTTTTAAAATATCTTTGTGATCTATTCTATAACTCCACCTATAAATAGGGTACATAGGGACGTCACCCACAAGTGTCCTGTTGTTTTGACAAAAACATTGTCATTCCCGCGCAGGCTGGAATCTAAAACCCTTATAGATCCCCGATTTCGCGAGGATGACAGTAGACTGAAGTTGCTATAAGCACTGTTATCGATTTGAATTTATAAATCTCTTTCTTGTTATTAAGGTCCACGAGACTAAAGGGTTACAGAAGTCTGTTTTCTGATTTTTATCATAACCGGACAATAGTGGGACGTCACCCTAAGGTGTCGTCCCTATGTAAAGACCTATTTACTTACACGGTTAACAGAAAAAGGGAGGTATTTTGAAAACATATTTTCTATGGGTTGTGGCATCGGTACTAATAAGTTTGTTTTTCGTTGGATGTGCCGATATTACACTGCCTAACGCGAAAGAAATGTTAAAAGATCCTTTGGGTGAAGGTTCGCTTCGAGTAGGAATGACAAAGGACAAAGTTGTTTCCGTATATGGAGAATCGGACACTAAAAGAGTTGTGATCTCGGAAGAATGGGGTTCGTCGCGCGATGAATGGATGTACAAAGGAAGGTATTCCACTTTCCCTGTAAACGCGGGATATTTCTCGGAAGATCTATATTTATATTTTGACGGAGAAAACCTCACAAACATAAGCAAAACACCTTTGGGAGAGGGAGTCGAAAATGCCGAAGATAACATTAAATGATGTAACGATATCAAAAGCTATAATAGAAACTTATTCGAAAAAGTTGGTGAATTACCTTACGACTGATGTCGTAATTGTGGGAGCCGGTCCGGCGGGTCTTACCGCCGGTTATTATCTGGCGAAAGCCGGAGTGAAAGTTTCTTTATTCGAACGGAAGCTTAGCATCGGCGGCGGCATGTGGGGCGGCGGTATTATGTTTAATGAAATTGTCGTTCAGGCTCTCGGACGTAAGATTCTTGGAGAGTTTGGTATAGAAACGAAAAAGTATAAAGAGGGATATTATACGGCCGATTCTATCCAGGCAGTATCTACGCTTTGTTCAAAAGCTACTTTGGCGGGTCTGAAAATTTTTAATCTTATGGAAGTTGAAGATTTGATGATCAAGCATGATGTGGTTAGAGGCCTTGTTATAAACTGGTCGACGGTAAGTATGGCCAATTTGCATGTCGATCCGATAACCATAGAATCAAAATTTATCGTTGATGCCACAGGGCATCCTTGTGAAATCGCGCGTCTCTTGGAGCGAAAATCCAAGATTAAACTTGCGACTGAAACGGGAGGCGTTATCGGCGAAAAATCCATGTGGGCTGAAATCGGCGAAAAATCCATGACAGCGAATACTAAAGAAATTTTTCCGAATGTGTATGCCGCGGGCATGGCCGCGAACGCAGTTTTCGGAAGTCCGAGAATGGGACCCAT
>CAYPYT010000182.1:0-3023 GCA_964415105.1 uncultured Planctomycetia bacterium
GCACGCGTGTGTCGAACCTTATCCCAAATTAAGTGTATTCAGTGAAATAGCTGTACGATGTCTAATGCGAGGAAATAGCGTTTTTAACGTTTATTCTGCTGGCGCTGTTGGCGGAGCATTCGATCGGTTCTATTCTGGTTTTCGATTTGCCTTAAATTTCTAAGCTGTCTCTGAGTGCGCTCAACGTTTTTCCATGAAACGTGACTATTGACTATTCTTAACACTCCGAAAAGTGTGTCTCGATCTTGTGTGTCCAATGGTTTCCCGTTATATTCGTAGGTTACAGACCCCTCAGCGCCCGTTATAGCCTTTAATCCCGGGACGAGAGCAACGATATCAGGATGATATTCTGACATGGTCTTTATCCGCGTCAAAATTTCTTCTTTTGTAAGCTCAATCGCCTCTTCGGTTGGTTCTTCTCCCTCCGCGCCGGAAATAGTTTCCTCGCGAGAGATGTCTTCCGTTACCGCGGCAGACGAACTATTTTCCGTCGAAAATCCAAAGTTATCCCCTACCCCGGACAATGTACACAAACAAAAAGCAGTAATGAAGACAAAAAATCTTATCATATCTACACCTCTTTAAAGTTTCCTCAATTTCCTTTTCAAAAACCCAAGAACCACCTCCGAGGTGGTTCTTGAATGCTATGCAGTAAATATGCCCGCGAAATGCACAAAAATCAAGCATAATTAGGGACTTTTTTACACAAAAATCAATGATAGATATAAGGGCGCACACGCGGGTGCGCCCCTACGGTGTTAAATGATCCTGTGATTTTTCGGATTAATACGCGGACAGGCACGGGCGAACCTGTCTCTACACAATTACTGTATCTGACGGGCACAAAATATTGTGCCCCTACGTATTTTACCAATAAATTCTGTCGGTTATCGGTTATTTTTCTCTGCCGCCTTCGTAGGGGCGGACCCGTGTGTCCGCCCTTTTATACTGACGACCAACGACTATTACACCGACCGGGCGGTCAAGATTATAGCGCTTATCTCGTCGGTGATTTCATCGTTAATGTTTAAACGTGTTATCGCCCTCAGGACAATATCCGTAATGAGTCTAATCTTAGTCAAAATGTTTTCCGAACAATCTACCGCGATGATGTTCGCGCGTTTCTCTTGGGATAAAGACCTTTTTACGATCCCCATCAACGCCATTGCCGGGAGCATATTTTGGATGTGTTCGGTTTCGGGGTCTTTTGGATCCATAATATTTTTGCCGGTTATAACAAAATTGGCTTTTTCGATTCCGGTTGATTCAATGTGTTTCATATAATCCCCCGACCTGGATTCGGTTGTAACAACCGATATTGACGCGAGAGGAAAGTCATCAATTTTAAGTTTCGCTATCAGAAAATCTCGAGCCTGATCAATAACAGGCGTTTCGCCGGAAATAGACGTCAAACAAAAAATACTTTCATCAACCGTTTTTTGAAAACGATTTTTCGGATCAATTAAGCACGCGTATACATTTTCATCAGCCTTGCTCATTCGTTTTATCGCGGGAAGCATTTTGGCGCATACATCATCGGAAACGTCCCTTAAGTCATACACAACCGCCTGCTTTTCCGGAATAAGACTGTTAGCCTTTAATATCGGCAGACTTTTAATAAGTTCATCCTCCACGCTCCCCTCCATAGCAATATTTTCCTGTTTCCTAAGCGCCGCCGGAGTAAGGTTTCTTGAAAGAATCGCATCAATACGATTGTCAATTTTCGCCTCCGGCGAAAGAACATTTTTAAGTGTTATTAACGTAGCCTCAAGCTTTTCCATATTCATTTGACGTACGGCAACCGAATCTAATCCCGCTTCATATGGATATTGCTGAATAAATGATGCCTTTCTTACGTATTTTACAATGTCATCAATATTCTTCTCCAAATCCTGCGGTGACATATCAATTAGGAATTGTGAGATTCCTGCTTCCGCAGAAATGACAGTGGATGTAGCAGTGGCGTAATGGATAAACTCTATATCCGGATATTCTGCGGATAGTTTTTCTATTAGTTTTTCGTCAATCCCGGCAATGTGGACTATTGCCTGAGTCAGTTTTTCCGGCGTTTCGATTTCACCGTAAGGGATCGTTATTTTGCCGGTTGTCATGTTTGTCAGAAACGCGAACAGGTTTATGGAGGCGTGGATTAGGTAGGCGGTTGCTATAGCGAAAACTGCGTACCATACGAAATTCAGATGTACCGCCAGAGGAAGGATCATGATATTTAATCCTGTTATTATTGCCGCTGTTTGTTCTCCCGTTTCGTGATGGTATGTGAAAACCGCGCCGGCGAGCATGACTGCCGCTATGATCATGAATCCCTGCGGCAGAAGTCCTAAACCCCCTACTCTACTGAGTAGAACCGCACATATTCTACCGGCAAGAATCGCGATTATGGCGGGAGCGGCCGCGTATTTCGCGCTTTCTCCGGCCGGAGAAATTAGTACGGGACGCGCGCCGAAGGTTACAGCTTGGCGGAGTTTTTCAAAAAGAGTGTCTTTTATTGTTACCTTGAGTTCATAACGGGCGTTTTCTGTAACTATCGCTCGTGGCGATTCACGGTGCATCGCGGAAAACACGTGCCAAGCGGCAGTTCGGTCGCCTTCTATCATATATACGTGTACAAGCAACCGTTGGGCGTTTTGTCGGTACGCTCCTTCCAACGATTTGACCAAAAATGGTATAGCGCTATTCTGCTTTTTTTCGGATAGAAGGGTTAATGCCATAGCATAATCAAGTTCTTGGGTTCTGTCTGTGTCAACGTCAGACGGGATTTTGGTGTAAAGGCTTTCTAACGTGCCGTGTAATGATTTGAAAAATGTTTGTCTTGCTTTTTTATCTCTCAAATTGGGAAGAAAGGTTAGATCTTTTTGATACAAGGATTTTTCAACATAGTTTATATAACTTTCTGAAAATACGCGGTTAAGATGAGGAAGAAAGGAGTTTATAAAGAGGAGATCCTTCTCTTCTTTGTCTCTGGCAAGTATCGCGGCGAGAGCCGCGGCATACGCGCCGTCACT
>CAYPYT010000183.1:0-3018 GCA_964415105.1 uncultured Planctomycetia bacterium
CTACATTTTCAAATCCGTTCAATTTAAGTTTGTCTATGACATCGTCACGATTAAATTCTCTATATCCAATATTTTTTTTCTCCGATCCGGGACTCGTCAAAATATATATTTTCCCTCCGGGTTTTAAAACTTGCTTTATTCTTTTAAAAATCTCGTTCGATTTAAAATAGCCTATATTTTCGAATAAAAAAACAGCATCAAACTTTGCCTTATTTTCAGCACCATTCCAAAAATCCGATTTATTCGCGTCAACATTAATAGTCTTAATGCCCCTTCGTTTCGCTAAGAGCAAGGGTCCCGGGGCAAAATCAATCCCGGTAACATCACACCCTCCGTTTACAAATAATTCTTCACCAGCCCCGGTACCAACACCAACCGATAATACTTCCGCGCCAGATCCGATTTCTTCTGAAATGGTACTATAAATATCTTCTCTTAAACCATTCGCGGAAGGCAATGCCAATAAACTTATGCATTTTCTCAATTTCCCTCTACCTTTCATACTGTCTGATTTCCCAAATTTACTGTAAATCGCCTTTACAGCACTCACAAGCGGCTCCTCTTTTTCTTTCGGAAACAGTTTTTCTTCAAACTCTTCTATTGTGACTGACTTTTCTAAAATGCGTGTCTGCGTGCTTGGATCATCATATTGTTTGCCCACTTTATTATATCTTATCGTCGACCTTGACTCCACATCACAAATCAACATAGTTTCACCTTCATAAATCATATACGCTACACGATAATCACCCATTTTAATACGTTTACACTTTTTGGAAGTCTCTATTTTTTTTACGTTCTTCTTTTTGCCCTCAGCAACTTGATGTATATCTTTTAAAATTGTGTTTCGATATCCTCTCTCTATTTTTTCCAACATACAAACAGCTTGTTCTGAAAGGCGTATTTTAAGTTTCCGGTTTCTAAAAACATCAACTTCTCCATTTTCGGCAGCGTTTTTCTCCACTGCATCTTCGTTTTCTCTATTCGAACTTGGAATCCTATTTTTTTTCTTTTTTGCCGTTTTTTTCGGCTTAGGCTGGTGTCTTTCCACAACATCCGGCAGATCTTTTATTTTTGCTAATTTTTCTTTTATTTCCTCAATAAAACTTTGGATCTCATCCGAATTAGGCGCTTCAGAAAGCACACCTATAGCTTTCGCGTAATTGTGTCTTGCTCTTTCTATGCGTCCGGAGCTTACTTGTCTATCGGCACGCTCTCTCAAAGCTTTAGCATTTGTTAAGCACATTCGCAATTTTGTCAGTCTGGTTTTTTGTCGTTCTTCATTTTCCAAGATATCAAAAAGTGTTCCATAAAATCGTATAATTTTAAGATCATACGGATTTTTCTCTAAAATTTGCAGACACACATCAACCGCTTCTTCATAACTTTTTCCTTTAAAATAGTCTGAAACTCTTTGTTTTAACTTAATGATTGAATACGCTTTTTTCTTTAATGCTACCAAGTCTTTATTAAAATCCATCTCGACCGTTTCCCGCGCGATCTCAGATAATAGATCCATACATCTTTGATATTTGCTACTTTCAAATAATGCGATCGCGTTATGATAAATTTCTTTTAATTCTTTTTCCCTTTTTCCCGCGGCTTCTATTGCCGATTTTTCTTTCTCAATAGTTTCCTTTATTTCGTCAAAACTATCCGGTACTCCGAATTTTTCTTCAGCTTTTTCCAAAAGCTCCTCAGCTTTCTTAATTCCTATCGCGCCGGGTTCTTTTTTCATTATAATAAGCGCTTTTTCTGAATAATCTATGGGAATATTTTCACTTCGACTGATAAGTTTTTCGTACCATTTGAGTGCTTTAGCATAGTCACCTGTTTTACCATACACTCTTCCGGCAAGGCGATATATCCGAGCTAAAGTAAAATCGTTCACCTTGAGACAATTCAACTTTTGAGAATTCAAAATTTCAGTTTCCGAAATCATATCAAGTAACTTCTCGACAACTTCAATTTCGAATGAAGTTATTTTTGGTTTTTCATTTAAAGCTCTGTCTAAATAACCGCACATAACGGGAATTACACCAAAAGATAAAACAGCGTTTGCCGCGACTCGTTCCACTTTACAAAATTCACCATCTACAATATTTTTTTCCTTCTTTCTTTCAAAAAAATCAGATAGAGCGATAAAAATATTGTGATTAGGCTCCAAAAAAAGACGAAGTTTTTCAATCTTTTTAAAAAACCTTGTTTTGTTGTTTTCACGAGCGAGCGCGTTAAGAATTTTAATTTCTAATGGATGCTCAGACATTGTTTTCGAGTTCTCTTTATTAATCTTTGAAAGCGCGATTATGTAATTTACGATCGTTTCTTTCTGATTCTTCAAAGCCTCGTATATCCTGCCTTTTATTTCAAACTGCAAAGCAAAGGTATCATCCTTTTCGATAATATCATCCACGTATTCAAGAGCCTGTTCGAATTCTTTTTTCTTCAACGCTTGCATCACTCGGCTCAAAGCCAAAATAGTATAGATTATGTAATTCACTTCATTTTTATACTCAACATCATCAAGAGTATTCAGATAATCTCTGTCATCTAAATGCCATAGTTCATGAGCTCGCCAAAATTCAAGCAAATTAACCGCTATTTTCATCTCGTTTTTTCGTTCCACAAGTTCCGTGAACAAATCGTAAACAGAGTCCGGAATAAATATATTGTACGCCCTCGTTTCACCCGTATCCTCGTCACGATATGTTCCCGCGTGTGTTATTAATCCTTTCGCGAGACGCGGATATCCCTTTCCGGCAAGTTTTTCTTTTAATTCTTCCCTGTTAACCTTATACATCGCAATCTTTTTTGAAAAACCTTCCTGCATAAAATCATACAAAGGATTTCCTGTTTCGAACGGCTTTTGTCCTCGATCAAACACCAATTCCTTAAAAGCTTCATTAACCGCTTCATGTTCCGTTATCCCGCCTGACGCATCACACTCATCACTCAACTCCCTAAGCTCTCCCGTATCAGGATCAACAAAAAGCGCGGGACCGAACCGACGCGGATGTT
>CAYPYT010000184.1:0-3004 GCA_964415105.1 uncultured Planctomycetia bacterium
TAATAATGAGCGCCGTTTACGAATAAACGTAAATGGGAGTGAGAGGGACGAAGTCTGCCCGGAATAGTTTATAGTTCATATCTGATAGTTCAAGAGCCAGTTAGAAAGTTCACTCATTATGAAAATATTAATTACAGGCGGCGCGGGTTTTATCGGATCTAACATTGCGGACAGATATGTTGAAGACGGACATGAAGTTGTGATCGTAGATGATTTTTCTTCCGGCAATAGAGCGAATTTGAAGCCCGAAGTGAAAGTTTATCCGATTGGCATTGAAAGTGAAGAATTACCAAATATTTTTAAAGAAGAAAAACCGGATATTGTTAATCATCACGCGGCGCATATAGATGTTAGAAGATCAGTGGAAAATCCGGTTTTTGACGCAAATATTAATATTTCGGGTAGTTTAAAACTTTTTCAACAATGTGTGAAACACAACGTCAGAAAGATTATTTTCGCGTCTTCAGGCGGGGTGGCATATGGTGAACAAACAGAGTTTCCAGCCGGCGAAGATCATCTTCTGCGACCGCTTTCACCATACGGTATAGCTAAAATTAGTGTTGAAATGTATCTTTATTTTTACGCCGTTACCTATGGGCTGTCATATACCGTTTTGAGATACGCGAATGTTTATGGTCCGCGCCAGAATCCGCTCGGCGAAGCCGGGGTTGTCGCGATTTTTACGAACGCGATGCTTGAGAATGAAATAGTCACGATTAACGGTGATGGAACGCAAACAAGGGACTATACTTATGTAGACGATGTCGTAGAGGCAAACGTATTGAGTTTAACCGGCGGTAACGGAGAGATTTTTAATATCGGAACAGGCATTGAAACAGATGTAAAATTGTTGTACGAAAGACTGCGTGATATTGTCGGTTACGATTTGACTGTGAAACACGGTCCTTCAATGCCCGGAGAACAAAAAAGAAGCGTTATTGACCCGAGAAAAGCGGAACAAAAGCTGGGATGGAAACCGATTGTTTCGCTTGAAGAGGGCATTAGTCAAACGGTCGATTGGTTCAAAAAAACACGGAATCTGCTTGTTTAACGCGTAGATTAGAGCTAAGAAGCATGAGCTATCGCTAACTAAGGAATTTTTTCATGAAAAAAGCACTAATTATCGGAATAACCGGACAAGACGGGTCATATCTCGCGGAGTTTCTTTTGTCAAAAGGGTATGAGGTCCATGGGATAATAAGAAGGGCGAGCACCTTTAATACCGAGAGAATAAACCATCTTTACGAAGATACTCATTCTGCCGGTATAAAATTCTTTCTGCACTATGGGGATCTGGCCGATGGCGAACAGATCTCGAACATTATCTATAACATAAAGCCTGATGAGATATATCATTTAGGAGCGCAAAGTCACGTCAGGGTCAGTTTTGATCTGGCTGAATATACCGGAAACATAACCGCGCTTGGAACAACGAGAATTTTGGAAACGATAAGAAGAAGCAAAAATAACATAAAGTTCTATCATGCCGCCTCATCTGAAATGTTCGGCGCGGCGAGGTCCCCTCAAAACGAAGAGACGATATTTAAACCAAGAAGCCCTTACGCCTGTGCCAAAGTTTATGGGTTTTGGATGACGAAGAATTATCGAGAAGGTTATAATATGTTCGCCTCCAACGGGATATTGTTTAATCACGAGAGCCCTCGCCGGGGCGAAACTTTTGTAACCCGTAAAATTACAAGAGCCGTCGCGGCAATCCTGGCAAAAAAACAAAAGCATCTTTATTTGGGGAATCTGGAGGCGGAAAGAGATTGGGGTTATTCTCCCGAATATGTAGAAGTCATTTGGGAAATTTTACAGCAAGATAAAGGTGACGATTTCGTTCTTGGAACCGGCAAAGCCTCTACCGTAAAACAGTTTATGGAAGAGGCTTTTTCTTACGCGGGGCTGGACTGGAAGGAATATGTCAAAATCGACAAGCGTTATTTTCGGCCGACGGAAGTTGAAAGCCTTATTTCAGATACGACCAAAATCAACAAAAAACTGAATTGGAAACCAAAAATCATATTTAGCGATTTGGTGAAAATAATGATAGACGCTGACATGCGCGCGGCAGGATTAGCCCCGATCGGGCAAGGTGACGAAATCCTAAAAAATAAATTTCCAAATAGATGGTGGAAAACAGATTAATGAATTTTTGGAAGGATAAAAAAGTAACGGTTACAGGCGGCGCGGGTTTTCTGGGGAGCGTAGTCGTAGAAAAACTGCGGAGGAAAAACGCGGAAGTTTTCGTCCCTAAGATAGAAGACTATGACCTGAGAAAGATCGAAGACATTAAACGCATGTTTAATTCGTTTAATCCTGAGGTACTTATTCATCTGGCGGCTGTTGTCGGCGGGATTGGCGCGAATCGCAAGAATCCGGGCAAGTTTTTTTACGATAACATCATAATGGGTGTTCAGCTCATGGAAGAAGCGCGCGCGCGCGGAGTTTCAAAATTTGTGAATGTCGGCACAATATGTTCCTATCCAAAATTCACACCGGTTCCGTTCAAAGAAGAAGACCTGTGGAACGGATATCCGGAAGAAACAAACGCGCCCTACGGTTTGGCGAAAAAAATGCTGTTTGTTCAGTCCGAAGCATACCGGCAAGAGTACGGATTTAATTCAATAAATCTTCTTCAAGTAAATCTTTACGGTCCCGGAGACAATTTTGACCCGGAATCTTCTCATGTAATCCCCGCCATCATCAAGAAGTGTGTAGACGCGGATAACCACGAACCCGTCACAATATGGGGAACGGGTGAGACGACAAGAGAGTTTTTATACGTGGAAGACGCCGCTCGAGGCATTTTAACCGCTACTGAAAAATACAATAAATCCGACCCCATTAATCTTGGCGCCGGATTCGAGCTTTCGATCAAAGATCTAACCGAATTAATCGCGCGCCTTACGGGATTTAAAGGAAAAATCACCTGGGACAAATCTCAGCCGAACGGTCAGCCCCGCAGATGCCTCGACACCCAAAAAGCGCGAAAAGAATTCGG
>CAYPYT010000185.1:0-2984 GCA_964415105.1 uncultured Planctomycetia bacterium
CAGGGTACAGGGTACAAGTTTCAGGTTTCCCGCCGGAGGCGGGTCCGCCTTTGGCGGAAAGCTTGTAGCTTGTAGCTTGCAGCTTGAAACTTGGAACTTGCAACTTGCGTTTTTAAATAGGTGTCTGTCCCTATTTAAACCTATTTAAAAACGCAAGTGATAAAGGCGGGGGAGGGTATGAAATTTAGATATAAGGCGAAAAAGGGGCCTCTTGAGATTGTGGAAGGGGTTATCGAGGCGGCAAGCGAGGCTAATGCCGTGTCTAAGATCCAAGAAATGGGAATGTTTCCTATGGCTGTTTCTGAAAGCAGTCAGGCCGCGTCTAAATCCGTACAGCCGGGGAAACAGAAACGCCAACCGCTGAAAGCGGTTTCCGCGGTGCGCGGCGGCGGGAAAGTGTCAAGGAAGCACATATATTTGTTTACGAAAAAATTAAAAGTGCTTTTAAAATCACAGGAACCGATTCTCCGGAGTCTGTATTTTTTAGAAGATCAAGTTACCAACAGAGAGTTTAAAAAAGTTTTAAAAACCATAATAGAATCTGTCAGAGACGGTAATACTTTTTCGGGTTCTCTTGCGGAATTCCCGCAATATTTTAACCCGCTTTTTGTAAGTATTATCAAGGCCGGCGAAGCCAGCGGGAAACTTGATTACGCGATGGAGCAGATTGCCGGATATATGGACGGGGAAAGGCAGTTATCGCAAAAAGTTATTTCATCTCTCGCGTATCCCGCGGTTATGGTAACTGTGGGATTCGCTTCGATCGTATTTATCATTACGTTTGTTGTGCCGAAACTTACTTCGCTTTTTGAAGATCTTGGTGATAAATTACCGTTTGTTACGAAAATTCTACTTAATGTGTCCGGGTTTTGTTCGAAATATTGGATGATTATGTTCGGAGTATTTTTTATCACCGTGATATTTCTTTTTTACACAAGAAAAATGCCGTGGCAGAAAAAAGGGGTCGAAGAGATAAAAAAAAGACTTCCGGTCGTAAAAGATATCATTTATAACCAATCGTTGTGCCGTTTTGCCGGAGGGCTTTCCATACTTCTTTCAAGCGGAGTATCTCTTTTGGATTCAATTAGGATATCCATTCCGCTTATTAGCGATTCCGCCGCGCAGGGTGAATTGAAAAGGGCGTGTCAGCAGATTGTTGAGGGCGCGGGACTTGAAGAAAGTTTAAGAACGAATTGCAAATTTTTGCCGGATATGTTTGTCAGAATGGTGGCTGTGGGTGAAGCCAGCGGGAGATTAGATGAGATCTTGACGGAAATTTCGAAAGGATACGCGGAAGATGTTGAAACCGCGACAAAAGTTGTGACATCGCTTATAGAACCGCTGGCAATTCTAATTGTGGGAGGGATACTTGGATTTATAGTGATCGCGGTTCTTCTGCCTATTTTTGAAATGAGTTTGTTTGTGCAGTAACTTACAAGTTGCAAGGTACAAGTTACAGGTTGCAGGTTTCCCGCCGGAGGCGGGTCCGCCTTTGGCGGAAACCCTGAACCCTGAACCCTGGACCCTGGACACTGGACACTGAACACTGAACCCTGAACCCTGAACCCTGGAACTTGAATTATGATTGTTTTCGAAATAGGAAAAAATTTTGTAAAAGCCATATGGGGCACAAGCATTCTAAAGGAAGTGCAGATTGCCGGTGTCGCGAACAGGTCGCTTAAATCAAAAGCTCCGGAAGAATTGGAGAAAATTATTTCTTCTATTGTCGATGAAAAACTTTATAAAAAATATAAACCTCTAATATTAAGCGTTCCTCGAAATCAGACCACTCTGCGGAATTTAAAATTTCCCGCTAAAGACAAGAAAGAATTAGACGATATTATCAGTCTGCATCTTACTCAGGAAGTTCCGTACGCGCGGGAGGAAATCGTACATAATTATGAACTGGTTGAAAAAGACGCGGCCGGATTTTCAAATGTTATTTTGGGGATAATACATCGCCAGACGCTCATTCGGCAATTTTCGGTGTTTGAGAAAATAGGATTATATCCGGATAATATTGTATTGAGCACTTTTGGTGTAATGGCGTTTCTTCTTAAAGGGCGCTTCGCGAGGCACGGAGACGCGAGGTTAAAAGCCTGTATTGATGTTGGTGATGATTTTACGGATTTTTTTGTTTTTAAAGGCAGTCAAATATTGTTTTCAAGAAGTATCGCGGCGGATAATGAATCTTTAAAGGATAACGCGAATATATCAAAATTCACAGGAGAACTTCGACAGGCTCTAATTGTTTCCCGCGTAGGGAAAGTGGAAGATATTGAAAAATTGTACTTAACAGGCGTAAAAAGGTTTGATACGGAGTTGGAAAATAGCGTTGGAAGTTTACTTGGAATAAAAGTTGAAACGATTAACCTCGCCGATGTTATAAGGGCGCTCAAGGATATAAAGAATATTGACGGGATATTGACCAAAAGTTCTATGACCCCGCTCTTAGGTATTGCCACGGATCCTTTAACACCCAAATTTAATTTTGTATTGCCGGAAGCCAAATTAAGGCGTGACGCTCGGCAGATGACAAAAAATTTGTTTGTGACAGGCGGTATAATCATTTATTTTCTTGTGATCAGCCTGATGTTTTTTATGGGGAACATATACAGTAAAGAGGCGTATCTGAATAAGCTTGGAGCGGAAACAAAAAAGCTGCAGCAAATAAACAAAAATCCGACTCAGAAGTTATCTAAAATAAAAACAGTACAGAATTTTACAAGATATAAAGATTCTTTTCTTTACTACTATTACGAATTGGCGAAGCTCACGCCGGTGAATATTACCATCGATAGATTGACTTATAACAAAAAGAAAGAACTGGCTATGGTTGGAAGAGGCACGGATATGGGGGAAGTGTTTAAATTTGTAAGAAATCTTAATAGCGCGAAAATTTTTGGAGAAGCGGAGCTTAGATATTCACGGAAAGCGTCTAAAGAAACCGGCGATTTTAACGAATTTAATGTCAGTTGCCGGCT
>CAYPYT010000186.1:0-2969 GCA_964415105.1 uncultured Planctomycetia bacterium
TAGCTATCAAATTTTCCGGATTGAAAATCTGTAGCGCCTTTTAAAAGCAAAACATCCGCGTTACTTATAAAACCGTCCTTGTTCAAGTCATATTTTCCCTTCCACATTCTTGACTCGAACGGTTCCCTGCTTAAAACTAATTTTTCGGCAAGAGATGGATCCGCGAGATACGATTGCAACACGTCTACACTAATATCTGATGAATTTATTATCCCGTCCGAATTAAGGTCCGCGTTTATAATCCCGCTTCCGTAATCTGCCTGCCGATACCTAATGCCGGTTTTTGTCGCGTTGGAGCGCAGGAATCCTTCCAAAACGTCCGCCCATTTTTCAAGATCCGCGTTTTCGGATGTCCTGAGCCTCGCCGCGTCAAGAAAGTCTATATAATCCGCACCCGCGGCATCAAATTTCGCGTCCAAATGGTGCTGATTAAGCACAGAAACGGCCTCTTCCCGGGATTTAGCGTAGCTTTCTTCCGGAACCCCGTTCCAAAGCCCGTCCATACTGCCAATAAGCGCGTCTACCGTACCCGAATCCGTCGTCAGAACATACGGCACAACTTCTATTACTCCGTCCGCGTTCTTGTCTAAAGCGCCATTGTATCCGGCAGAGGAACTCAAAACCCCTGTCCGATAATTCGAGTTAAACCATCCCTCAAGAGCTGACCCTGAGTAATCCGCGCCAACAGCTTTAATAAGATTTTTCTCCGTTATATTCCCGCTTACTGCCGGCACACCTCCCCCATCAGCAGTTAAATTTTTGAAAATTGCCGCGCCAATCAAAAGCTCGGAATCCGCGCCGCCGGACTTAATAACAATTTTGCATTTCGCGCCGCCTGCCGCCGCGTCAGGGATATCAACTTGCGCGTTAAAATCCGTCCATTCCCCGGCAGTCACGCCGGTAGCAACATTATCCTCGCCAAGACTTTTCCCAAAAATATATTTTTCTTCGAGTACCGCGGGTTTGGTGATGACATTCGCTTTTTCGGTTTGAGTCGCAGTAAGCAGCACCTTTGTCGGAGCGGTTACTGTCGCGGAGGTTAATATCTTGTCCGTGGTCGTTTCAGTGGGTTTCGATAATATCATTGACGATGCTGTCTGCGTTAATTTAAGCTCGCCGAAATCGTCTTTGGCGACTACCTTTTTTGAAGATGTCGGTGTCGCGCTTGTTACTATTGTTACACGTTTCGTTTCGGTATTACCTGTCAAAACGTCGCCGGAAGTTAATTGTGTAAAGCTTACGAATGCTTGTTTAGTTTCCGTTTCGGTTCCGCTTATGAGCTCATGTTGCCAATACCCTTCAGCATTCCTTGTTTTACGGTACACGTTTGAATCGTAAGTAAAATATCTTTTCAGCACTTCTTTCTCTTCCGATTTTTCTCTTTCGTACAAGCACATTTTGCTTTCATACTGTCCACTTGTTACAAGTTCCTTTGCTGAATGTGTTTTAATACCGTTCGTTAATTCTGACTCTCTTTCTGTTTGAATATCCTGAACAAGCGCTGTCGCGGTGTGATATCCGACATCCTGAACAAGCGCTTTGCGAGTAACCGTCGTTTCTCTTTCTGCAAGCGCCGTTTCGGTATGTGTCACAACATCATGCATCAGCTCTTCAGCAGTAAGAGTTGTTACATCTTCCACTAGAACCTCACCTTGATACGTTACCGCATCCTTCTTGCAAATATCGGCTTCCTCGCTCGTTCCGTCAGCATTCAAAATTACGGAGTGTTCCGTGACCGAATCTTCCGCCAAAACTTGGACAGTTTCAGTCGAAGCGTTTTCGTCCCAGATCTCTATTGTTTCCGTTTTCGCGTCTATATCCCAAACTTCTACGTCTTCCGTTTTCGCATCGGAAACAAAAACCTCGACGTCTTTTGTTGTAGGATTAGAGTCCCAGACATATACTGTTTCGGTTTGGGCTCCGGATTTCCAAACATCAACACCTCTGGTATCTTCCCGTTCATCAATAATCTCCACATCCCGCGTTACCTCGTCTTGTATTTTTATTTTGCCCCAACCGCGACCTGCCGCTTCAGTCAGTACGGTTACGACTTCCGTATCCTCAACTTCATCGGTTACTACCCACTCGTAAACATCTTCATCATATGCCTCTTTATCCACTACGGTTTTGTAATAACCGGTACCAAGACCTATTAATGTCGTCCAACTGGTAATTGCCTTTTTGTGATAATCCTTATACGGTACAATGCGAGGTTCTTCATCAAAGTATCTATAGCGAAATGCCGTGTGATAAATTATCTTGCCGTTACTAACGGTAAACCTGTGAGTAACACACCAGTCGCTTATCTTGGGGTCTGCGATTAAACGATTTTCAACCCATGCTTTCGTAGCGGGGTCATACTCAGGACTAAATCTAACTTCACAAACATTCACATCCCTGTCAATATCGTCTGATATCTTGGTCAATTGGAAACTTTCCCAGTGCTCTTCAAAATCACCTATGCTCTGCCACCACCCCCCGTTTGGGTTTTTGTGACGTAATATATCTACATTATCTGTGTTTATGAAATTCTCCATGACTGTACCAAGATACTCTTGTGTGGCTGGTTTATCCACTACCCATTCTTGATGTGTTACCGCGTCATGATGAATCGTTCCGGTTTTTGTCCATTTCTGCCACACGGCATCTTTTGTTACAACGAATCGATAGTATCTATTCTCTACCACAGCTTCTTTCGTGATCACTTCAACATCCGCCAACTCCGCTTCTTTGCTTATGATCTGGCCACTGTATCTACTATCCGCGTAATTGGTAACAATGTATCCTGTTCTTGTCCCGGCACTTCCGGTGATTACATTCGCGGTATCCGCCTGGGCAAGCATTAAATCTCCGCTTGTTTCATCAATTTTTATTAGCTTATCCGTCATATCCCATTCGGCCAGCAGTAACTTGCCGTCCGCGTCTGTTTTCACAATTTCCGCGGTACTCGACTCCGCGGACGCGGTTAT
>CAYPYT010000187.1:0-2930 GCA_964415105.1 uncultured Planctomycetia bacterium
AGGGGTTCGAATCCCCTTGGGGCTGCCACGATCATTATTCCCCCGAAACAACCTCGTAGGTTTCAACCTACGAGGTTGAAACCTACGAGGTTGTTTCGGGGAGTTATGTTATTCAAGCACCAACTTTTTCAATTTTGCCAACTCTCTCTGATAATCAACTCTGTCCGTCACGAACTCTTTATACTTTCCCGCCGGCATATCCATGTATTCGGAAAAATTACATATCTTTTTTTTAGCATCCACTAACCCTAAATATTCTTTATACGACGAATATTTCCAGTCTTCCGGGTTCTCGACCAAACCGGAACTTGTTGGATTTAAATGTAAATATCGAGTCAAATGAGTAAATTGAGCGTCATCTTTCACCAACACACTTTTAAATCTACCCTCCCACAAAGGTCCTTTACGTTTATAGCGAGTGTTAAAATACCGCGTGTAGCTGTTTTGAATGAAACTCATAAAACGTGATATCCCTTTCTCCTGAAGCTGTTTGAGAATAAAATGAATATGTGTCGGCATTAGACAATAAGCGACTACATCAACAATTTTTTCCGAAACATTCAAAATATTAGATACCAAAGAATCTCTTTCTTCCTCCTTGAATTTATACGAAAAGCTATAAGGCGGATCTTTTCTCCGATAAAAACTTACCTCCCGGATCATTCTTTCATAGTTCGGATCATTGTTGAAAATCTTAAACCCCGCGATACTTTTATTGAAAACATGATACACTTCCCCATTAACCAAAGGCTCTTTCCGATAAATCATTTTTCCCCCCTCCTCTTTTTTTCTTCACCCACCACCAACCTACGAGGTTGGTAGTAACCTACGAGGTTGGTGGTGGGGTTTTCCACTTTGACTGTTTTTTTGGTTATAATTTTGGATATTTGCTCCACTTGGGCTGATATGGCGGAGTGGGCTGTTGGGCCTATACTCCCTTTGTTTTTTAGGATTATCAATACTATAATGCATTGAATGCAGTATTTTTGGGCGATTTTGAGAAATTTTCGGGCGAGATCCTCGTCTAAAGAACCACATCCCTTCACAATATTGTCCAAGAGAAATACAGCTGTCTTCTCAAGAAAACACACCTCCTCCGCGCGGTTTAAAACCTCCTTTCCTCTGTTTTTTAAAACTAAAACACTGTCAACAAATTCAATTGTTTTCATCAACATTTCGCTTTTTTCCGAAAATTTTTTATCATACATGGTTTCCTCCTCTATGTACAAAGACAAAAAAAGTCGGTAAATACTTGCATCTTTTTTTTATTTTGTCGTTTAAAGCCGCGCGCGCGATTCGGCTAAATGATCTACAATGCCGATAAACAGCCTGATATCACCGCTATCTCTTTTTTTATTTTTTTCTTACTTGACGAAACGGCAACCTTAAAATACAATAGGTCAATCAAGTAACGCGCGAGTGGCGGAATGGCAGACGCACCAGCTTGAGGGGCTGGCGGGATTCGTCCTGTGCGAGTTCAAATCTCGCCTCGCGCACCATCCTTAGAAAAACTTCTCCACAAATTATCAACGATTAATTAACGGGGTCACTCTCTTGACAAGTGATATCCCGCACGTTATACTTTAGGTACTGTACTTATAGTAACTATTGAAAGTGCTACACTTCTTATTTGTACCGTAGGGGCACATTGCATGTGCCCTCCATAATGAAAAAAGGGCGGACACACGGGTCCGCACCCTACGAAATTGGCGGCGTGAAATGTACAATGCGTAGGGACGCACCCGCGTACGCGCACTATGGTTCGAATAAAAATGGATATGACAAAAGGGCGGACCCATGTGCCGCCCTACGGCTACGATTTTACTCAAACGGTCTTTTGGCAAAAATCATTCACGCGCGGCAAATTCGGGGAGAGGAAAAAAGAATTGAACATAACTAAATTAAACTGGACGGACCAACACTCGAGATTTGTTTCTTTGCGTGAAATGTCAAAAATATTTAACGTTTCTTATCAAACGCTGAATTACTACACAAACCTCGGGCTGATCAAACCTCATAAAAGACAGGGAAACAAAAGGTTATACTTAACGGAAGAAGTTATCGAACGATTACAAAAAATAACCAAACTGAAAAATGAAGGATACCCTTTGCAGGTTATCTCCAACATACTTAACAACGGCCGGGATGTGAAAAATGAATTATTTTGAAATTTTAGACATGGATAAGGAACCTTTTTCAACAAGTCCGGATCCGCATTTTTTTTATGATTCGCCGGAACATAAAGCCGCGCTGATCCGAATCTTGATAGAGGTGCGTTTAAAACGAGGACTATCCGTAATACTGGGAGACGTGGGAACCGGCAAAACAACCTTATGCCGAAAACTCCTTCAGTTGTTCAAAGAAAGAGAAAATGTTGAATTTTATATCATATTGGATCCCACCTTCAAAACTGAAGACCTCTTTATTGAAGCGCTCATAAGAACTTTCGGACTGAACCTCGATAAGGAAAAATCAAATATACTGGATTACAAGCAAGAACTTAAAAATTTCCTTTTTAAAAAGGGCGTGGAACAGAATAAAACCATTGTCCTCTTAGTGGACGAAGCTCAAAAACTGAACGCGGAATCGCTTGAAGTTCTTCGTATGCTTTTAAACTATGAAACAAACGAGTTTAAACTTCTTCAACTGGTTCTTGTAGGTCAAATGGAACTTCTGCCGCAAATTAAAGATCTGCGAAATTTTGTGGACAGAATAAGTTTGAAATATATGTTGAACCCTTTCGATATTCAAGAAGTGAAAAGCATGATAAATTTCAGGATCCAAAAAGCCGGATTCCCTGAAAACAAAGAGCTGTTCTCCGATGACGCGATAGAGGAAATTTATAAAAATACCCAAGGATATCCGCGCCGCGTCTCAATGTTATGCCATAACGCGCTCAGAGAACTGGTTGTTACCGACCATAATCAGGT
>CAYPYT010000188.1:0-2910 GCA_964415105.1 uncultured Planctomycetia bacterium
GACCCGGTATGACTCTATCGGAGTTGATTCGGAAAAAGACCTTGAAGAAGTCAGGAGTATATTGAAAAAACAAAGCCCGCTTTGCGGAGCCGGATGCTATGGGCTGTTGTGATATAAAGCGTTAGCCACCACCATCCTCGTAGGTTGGTAGTGTTCTTTACTACCATCCTACGAGGTTGAACTTGGGGTATTTTGCTACTGGTTCAAATAATAACCACAGCATGAGCCGGCCCCGGGGTCAAGTCCGGGATCTCTGCTCCTTTTGGGTAATCATTTTTTGTAATCGGTTTTATATCACATAAGGGGAGTAAATTTTTTTATGAACAAAAAAATAGTTAAAATCGGCGGTATCGAGATAGGAAATGGACGGGCTCTTGTTCTTATTGCCGGGCCGTGTGTGATCGAGTCTCCGGAGAGTGCCGAAAACCACGCGCGGGAAATAAAAAAGATCGCGGAAAAAGTGGATATGCCGTTCATCTTTAAGTCGAGCTATGACAAGGCCAACAGGAGTTCAATAAATTCTTTTAGAGGTCCGGGACTTAAAAAAGGGCTGGAAATTTTAGGAAATATTCGCGATAAGTTCAAGGTGCCTGTTTTAAGTGATGTTCATTGTGTCGGGGAAATTGATTCCGCGGCGGAGGTTCTGGATGTGATCCAAATTCCGGCTTTTTTATGCCGTCAAACGGATTTGATAACAAAGGCCGCGAAAACAGGTAAAGTGATCAATGTGAAAAAGGGACAGTTTATGTCGCCTTATGAGATGAAAAATGTCATCAAAAAGATAGAGTCGGAGGGGAATGAAAATATTCTTCTTACCGAAAGAGGAACTTCGTTCGGTTATAATATGCTGGTCAACGATTTTAGATCTCTAGTAATTCTGGCTGAAACAGGATATCCGGTCGTGTATGACGCGACACATTCGGTTCAACTGCCGGGAGGCGAAATATTATCTTCCGGGGGAGAATCTAAATATGTTTTGCCTCTTTCCCGCGGGGCGGTAGCCGTGGGGTGCGATGCGTTGTTTGTTGAAGTGCATATGGATCCTTCTAAAGCCAAGAGTGACGGGCCTAATATGCTTAAACTCGAGAATCTTGAAGAATTTTTGAGGCAAATTAAGAACATACGAGAGGCAAGATAAAAAATGAGCATACGAAGAGCAAAAGATGTATTGATGAACGAAAGTAAGGCGATAGCTCGGTTGGCGGGGAGACTGGATAATAATTTTGAAAAGGTGATCAAATTTCTGCTCAAAAGTAAAGGACGCGTTATTGTGACAGGCATGGGCAAACCCGGGTTTATCGCCCAGAAGGTTTCCGCGACGCTTTCTTCGACGGGGACTCCGTCATTTTATCTTCATCCGGCCGAAGCTTTGCACGGAGATCTGGGCAGGGTTACTTCCGGTGACGTCGTTATCGCTTTTTCAAACAGCGGACAGACCGAAGAAATCATAAGACTTATTCCCATTTTGAAAAAGATCGGGGCGTCTCTTATTTCCGTGACGGGCAATAAAAAATCTCTTCTTGCCTTGAATAGCGATTATGTTATCGACAGTTCCGTAACAAAAGAAGCTTGTCCAATGGGGTTGGCTCCGACAACGTCAACGACCGCGATGCTGGCTTTAGGGGACGCGCTCGCGATAGCGCTTCTTGAGAAAAAGAATATACAGCCTAAGGATTTCGCTTTATATCATCCGGGAGGGCTTTTGGGGAAAAGATTGCTTCTTAAAGTGCGGGATATTATGAGGGTGAAGTCTAAAATGCCCATTGTAACCGGAAACACGAAGGTAAAGGATGTTCTTCTCAAAATCACGAAAATGCGCGCGGGATCGGCCAGTGTGGTTGACAAAAAAGGTAAATTGATAGGGATCTTTACTGATGGGGATTTAAGACGGCACTTTGACGAGGGAGGAGACCTCTTGAACTGTAAAGTGGAACGCGTTATGACAAAGTCTCCCGTTACTATTACGCAGGATCGTTTAGCCGCCGAAGCTTTTAAAATTCTCACCGCGAAGAAAATTGACGAAATTCCCGTAGTGGATATCAAAAAAAAACCTATCGGCATTTTGGATGTCCAAGATATTTTGGAAGCGGGACTGATCTGAAAGAATATCCCCTGAACCAAAGCTCGCGGCAGGGCGGTAAAAAACACTATCAAGGCGCGGAGTTGTTTCGGGTCTGAGGGATGCGCGGATATAATGAGGAGAGTGAGGTATGCTGGATAGATATACGCCTGAATTGATCGGCAAAGCGAAAAAGATAAAACTGCTTTTACTGGATGTTGACGGGGTTCTCACTGACGGCAGGATTATTTGCGATAATTTCGGAAATGAATTAAAGAATTTCGATGTAAACGACGGGTTTGGGATAACCCTCATCCGGCGCGCGGGAATTAAGTGCGTTTTGCTTACGGCGGCCGGCGCGCCGCTTGTGATGAACCGCGCGAGGGAACTTAAAATTGATAAAGTTTATAAAAATTTTCACTATAAAATAGAAGCGTATAAGAAATTGAAAAAAAAATTCAAAACAAAAGATGAAGAAATTTGTTTCGTGGGAGATGACCTCATAGATATTCCGATATTGAAAAGGGCGGGATTGGCCGCTTGTCCGCGGAACGCGATGGAAGAAGTAAAGAATTTTGCTCATTATGTATCGGAAAAAGACGGCGGGCGCGGAGCTGTCAGGGAAATTTGCGACTTAATATTAAAAGCGCAAGGCGTCTGGGAAAAAGTAACGGCGCGCTATTTTGAATAAAAAACCTATTTAGAATTCCCCGCCAACAACCTCGTAGGATGGTAGTAAAGAGCACTACCAACCTGCGAGGATGTTGGTGGAGGCGTTGGCCGCGTGTTCGCATGCGCGCGCCCTAATGGATTGAACAAGGAACAATATGTACGAAGTAAAAGTTAAATCA
>CAYPYT010000189.1:0-2876 GCA_964415105.1 uncultured Planctomycetia bacterium
ATGTGCCCCTACTACCAACCTACGAGGATGAACTCTCACTATTCATCTCCGCCAAAAAATTGTGCTTTACCTGCAACTTCTTTCTAATAAAAGAGATACAAGGAATACCCTCATTCTTCAGGAAAAGAACTTTTCAGCATCATTTAAATCAGTTATTTTTCTGCATTCAGGAAGAGCCGACAGGAAAGTTTTGCCGTAAGCGCGCGTTTTTATCCTGGGGTCAATTACCGCGACCATGCCTCTATCGGTCTCTGTCCGTATGAGCCGGCCGAACCCTTGCCGAAACATGATAACCGCGCGCGGCATCTGGTAATATGTGAAAGGATTTTTGTTCTCTGAAACAAGCTGTTCCATTTTCGCCTCCGCGACCGGTTCATCCGGAACCGCGAAAGGAAGTTTGCTGATAATTACGCATTCTAAGGCCCTGCCGGGGACATCAATACCTTGCCAGAATGTGGTCGTTCCCAAAAGAACAGCATTCCGAGCGCGCTTGAAACGCTGTAGCAATTGATAACGCTCGGCATCGCCTTGCCGTAAAAATTGAATACCATCCAACTCTTTTTTTAGCACGGCATACACTTTATCCATCATTTTGAAACTGGTAAACAATACAAATGTCCGGCCTTGCATAAAAGAAATGATTTTTTTAATTTCTTCAACCGCTTTTTGTTCATAAAAATCATATCCCGAACTCGGATCCGGCAAATTATCTGAGAGATACAGAAGCGCGTTTTTTCTGTAATCGAAAGAAGAATCTAAAATCAAACTGTCACTATCCTTTCCCATACCCAAATTCTTTTTTATAAATTCAAAACTTCCGCCTACAGAAATCGTCGCCGATGTCAACATAACCGGTCTTATGTCGTCAAGAATTTTTGTTTTAAATTCATCGGCTATATTTATGGGCGCGGCAAAAAACGTATATTTTACTCCTCTCGGACGGTTCAGAATTTCTACCCAGTATACATATTCTTTCTGCCGCGTATATAAAATCGTGTTTAAGGTGGTATTAAACAATCGCGCGCGGGATATAAACGCTTTAATTTCAATCTTGTCTTCATCATTCCGCGCGAAGGAGAGAAGCTCTTTCAATGAAAAAGCAAGATTTGATAATGGTTCATCAAGATAATTCGCGATCAATCCTTTTTCTCTTATTCGAATCGTACCGGACAACGTACCAAATTTTGATTCTACACCGGAAAAAAATAACAAAGAAAGATTTCTCACTTCATCCAATTTTTCTCTCGCCGATTCCACTTTCTTTTTGGGAACACCTTTTATTCCACGCAAAAAACCTTTTCCCGACTCCGGGTTAAACAGCGAATCGCAAAAATGTTTTATCTGAAAATTCGATATTGACGTCCCTAAATAACTTGTAGCGATGTCTTCCAGCGTATGCGCTTCATCAAAAATAACCGTATCAAAACGAGGAAGGACATTCCCGTCGGACGCTATATGCGCGAAAAAAAGATGATGGTTGGTTATTAAAATACTCGCTTTATATTCTTCAAGCCGCGCTTTGGCATAAAAACATTCTTTCCTGAAAAGACATTTTTTCCCTAAGCAAAGATCGCTTTCCCTGCATATTCTGCTCCACATTGTTTCCGCCATTACAAGTTTAAAATTTGAACGCAAACCTGTTTTTGCCGTTCTCGCCCATTCCAATATTTGGACGAGTTCCTTTTTTTCCGCTTCCGATTCAAATAAACCGTGCCGGCTGTTTTTGTTTAACCTTCTTAAACAAAGATAATTCCGCGCCCCCACGCATAACGCGAAACTAAAATCAAGCCCTAAGATGCTCTTAAGCGCGGGAAGATCCTTTTCAACGAGTTGCCTTTGAAGAGTTTTCGTATAAGTGGAAATCACAACTTTTTTGCCATGTTCATTAGTCCACTTTATAAGAGGCAGAAGATACGCCAAACTCTTGCCCACACCCGTTCCGGCCTCAACCAATAAATGCCGCTTCGAAAGAAGAGAATTCCGCACAGCTTTAACCATCTCTATTTGTTGCGGACGGGATTCAAAATTTTTAAACTTTTCCGGAAGATTCTCGTAATCCTTACCGAATACCAGTGAAAATATATTCATTAACCTTAAGTCTTTCCGTAAACTCACACACAATTCTTTGATACCACTTTTTTAATCTTCTCAGCTGTAATCTTGCCTAACCCGGAGATTTCCGTTAACTTATCAACTTCCGCTGTAAAAACCGCTTCCACACTTCCAAAATAATTTAAAAGCTCTATCGCCAATTTCGGACCTATTGCCGGAAGGGACTGTAAAATATAAAGCTGTCTTTTCCTCTGCCTCTTCGGCCGCCTGCCCGGGCGTTTTATATATTCGTTAGGAACCAGCGCTTTTTGTCTATCAATCAAAGATAAAAATAACGCGGTTTCTTTCGCGCTTTCGGTAAAAAAAACTTGCGCTTGCCATGCCAAGGCAAGACTCACAAGCGCTCCTTTTATCGCGTGAGGATGAATATTAATTCCGGTATTATACAATTCCTTTCCCTCTATAATAAAAAACACGAAATCAAAAAACCGTTTCATTCCCGCAACTTGTTTAAAAAGCCTGCCGTCAATAATTGACCTGACAAAATCAACCGTAGTCTTTCGTTCGACAACAATTTCACCATTAATAACATAGTCTCCAACCCTCAACGTCTCCCGCACCGCGTTTACCCCATATTCCCGCGCGAGAATCTCACCGATTCTAGAACTATCTTCACGAGCATCAACTTTGATCATATTTGCGTGTTCAGCCTATTTTGGAGAACATAACAAGGGGCTGTCGCAAAATAGTCCCCATCTGTCATCCTCGCGAATGCGGGGATCTGTAACTTCAACAGCTATAAAATGTTATAGATCCCCGCATTC
>CAYPYT010000190.1:0-2869 GCA_964415105.1 uncultured Planctomycetia bacterium
ATCTTAAAAAGATTAAAAGATGTTGAAATAGTTATTACGGGCGCGGAAAAAGATAAACCTTTGGCGGAGAAAATTGTTTCGGAAGTTAATAGTGAAAGGTGCCATGCTGTCGCGGGCAAGACGGATTTAGGGCAGGCGGCGGCGTTATATAAAAAGTGCGTTCTTGTGGTAAGCGCCGATTCGGGTCCGATTCATTTGGCTTCCGCGGTAGGCGTGACCACTATAGGTATTTTCGGGCCTACGGATCCTGAGATCACGGGGCCCAGAGGTATCGGGAAAAGTGTTATTGTTCGCGGGCGGGTTACTTGTAAAATTCCTTGTTATGAGGAGACTTGTGAAAAAAATTATATTTGCATGAAGAATGTGACCGTTCGAAGAGTTCTTGATGAGGTTTTGAAAGCCTTGGGCGGCGGGTAGTATTTTTGCTATTAACCTCGCAGGGTGGTGGCGGAAATGAAATCCCCCCTCCTGTACCCATGGTCGGTTCATCTATATGAGCCAATCTGGTAGGGGAATTCGGGGATAGGATAGTGGGAGAGCATCCTCGTAGGTTGGTAGTGTTCTTTACTCCCATCCTACGAGGTTGCACGCGTGATATCGTGTTAATGGTGTCCGTTCGGAAAACACCACCAACCTCGTAGGATAGCGGCGTGAAGAGCCGCCGCTAACCTACGAGGATGGTGGTGTCAGAGACTGGACCTCGCCTTTCACAAAGGGTGAGAAGTTGGATATTATGAAAATAGATAGAGAAAAAGTTAAGTCGATTTTGTTTATTACTTTGAATAATCTGGGGGATATTGTTTTGACGACGCCTGTATTCTTGGCGCTTCACAAAAATTTTCCGGAGGCTGTTATTGACGTTGTTACCGGAGACCCCGGGAGAGAAATATTTGTTTCCGCCACGCGAGTGAGAAGGGTTGATATCCACCGGAGGCGTCTTTCTATCATAGAAAGACTGTCTGCGGCGCGGGAGCTTAGAAAGCGGCGGTATGATTTGGTTATAGATCTGAAAAATTCTCTTATGCCGAATCTTATCGGCGCGCGGTATCATAGAAGTTTAATAAGTCTATCGATGGAATTTATCCGGCGAAAAAGCCGGTGTCACAAAAAAGATGAACATCTATCGCATTTGACGGATCTGGGGATAAGTGTGTCCGCTTGTTCCGATTTTTATATTCCGGAGACCGAAGAAGACGAAAGATATGTTTCTGAAATTATAAGAGCCGGTGAAAAAGTCCTCATAATAAACCCGGGGTCGAAAAGTCATCTTAAAAGATGGCCGGCGGTAAAGTTTGCCGAGCTTGGGGACAGGTTGAGTTCGGAGTTTAACTGTAAAATATTCCTTATCGGTAACGAGTTGGATAAAGAGGTTGTCGCGCGCGTGAAAGAACATATGAAAGCGCCTTCTGAGGATTTATGCCGCGCAACGTCGATATCGCGTCTTTATTCTATTATGCGCCGGAGCGCGCTTATTATAACAGGGGACAGCGCGCCGCTTCATATCGCGAGCGCGGCAGGGCTTCCGGCAGTCGCGATTTTTGCTTCGACAGATGAAGTTAAATATGGACCTTTGTCTATAGGGAGCCGGGTTGTTAAGGCTGATGTGTCTTGTCGGCCTTGTAATTTGGCGAATTGTGCTTTGGGGTATAAGGATGGATGTATTACAAATATAGAAACAGATGAAGTTTTTTTGGCGGCGAAGGGGATTTTGGCGTGTGTCGCACCAACAACCTCGTAGGATGGTAGTAAAGAGCACTACCAACCTACGAGGTTGTTGGTGGGGATCTAAAAACTATTTATGGGAGTTATGGAATATAAGCGAATATTGATTACTAGGACGGATCGGTTGGGGGATGTGGTGCTTTCTACGCCGGTTATACGGTTTATGCGGGAGAAATATCCGGAGGCGTATATTGCCTTTATGGTAAGGCCGGAAAACCGTGATGTGGTAGACTCTAATCCTCATCTGGACGAAGTTATAGTTTATGATAAATACGGATTTGAAAAAAGTTTTTGGAAGACATTGATATTCGCTTTAAAACTCCGGAAAAAGAAGTTTGATTTGGCGATAGCTTTACATCCCGCGAATAGAACACATATTATTCTGTTTTTGGCTGGGATACCCGTAAGAATTGGGTATGACAGAAAAATGGGGCGGCTTAACACAACGAGAATAGTTCACAAAAAACAAGAAGGAAATAAACACGAAATTGATTATAATTTCAGCCTTCTATCGTCAGCGGGGTTTAATGTTACCGGGGCTGAAAGAGTTCCTTATATTGCCGCTACGGATGAAAATATAAAATTGGTTTCCGCGCTTAAGAAAAGTTTCGGGATAAAAGACAATATCATTGCTGTTCACCTCGGCGCGAGCTGCCGGTCAAAGAGATGGGCTCCGGAAAGGTTCGCTTATGTCGCGGACAAACTAGCGGAGAAATATCACGCGGATATTGTTTTAGTCGGCGGTGAGGAAACCGCGCGATTAGGGGATGAGATGATCTCAAAAATGAAAACGAAACCAATTAATTTGATCGGCGCTTTACTTATAGGGGAACTGGCGGAATTTCTTTCAAGATGCCGGTTATTTATTTCTAATGATTCCGGGCCCGTACACGTCGCGGTCGCGGTGAAAACACCTACGGTTGTGATCTTTGGGCGTAATGATCCCGGGCTTTCCCCTGAAAGATGGGCCCCGGTAGGAGAAAAAGATATTGTGCTTCATCATGATGTCGGTTGTAAAAAATGTTTAGCGCATAATTGCGAGAAAGGTTTCGCATGTCTTAAGGCGGTTACCGCGGATGAAGTGTTGGAAGCGGCGGAGAAAGTGTTGGGAAATTCGTAGGGGCACAAAAGCATGTGCCCGCTTGTG
>CAYPYT010000191.1:0-2831 GCA_964415105.1 uncultured Planctomycetia bacterium
CTCCCGTGGTCGCATATAAAAACCGGAGTAGATGAAGAATATTTGAAGTCGGAATTTAAAGCGAGCGGGTTTGTCAGTTAGCTTGTTAGCTGGTTGGCTGGTTAGCCTGTTAGCCGGTTCGTCAGTTTTGACTTTTAATTTTTCGTAGGGTATAGTTGAGTGGGTGATGATACAGTACCTATTATGATATGGGTCTCTTTCGGGCACAAATTACGTTTTGTAGACGAAATGGACTTCGAGGGAGTTTTTGCCCGTTTCGGGTTTACTTTATCGGGGGAGGTTTTAAGTGAAAAAGAATATGAAGAAATGTTCTGATTTAGGGCGGAAAGGGGTAAAATATAAATTGCTTTTATCGGTTTCCCTTATGTCGGTAATACCGTTCCTTGTTTTGGCATATATTTTGATCAACTACGTTTTTAAAACTCCGGAACTCATTTTTCAAACGTCGCTGATAGTTTTCAGTACCATAGTGCTGGCCGCCGCGGGGTATCTACTCGCGAAAAAAATAATTATTCCCATCATCGGAATGGCTACGGAGGCAAAAAATATCGCTAACGGAAATTATGACGCGAAAATTTTGATATCGGAGGATGACGAATTGGGCGAAATCGCGAATTCCGTTAATACGATGACATCAAAAATACGCGGGTATATCGGAGAATTGCAGGAGTACAGTGAAAAAACAGCAACGCTGAATCTCCAGATACATAAAAAAGTTCTCACTTTGACGAATTTGATGAGGTTGGGGGATCTTATTTCTTCCGGTATGGGATTTAATGAAGTGGCGGATTTCGCCTCGGACAAAATAGCGGGAGAAGTGTATGGCGGATTTTGCGCCATTTTTATTAAAGAAAACAATAAGGAATACAAACTAAAGGCCTTACAAGATAATTCCGGCCGGGAATTTCCCGCTAAAAGTATAGACGCGCAAATTTCCTCCATCGAAAACATTTTGAGCAAAGAAGAGTATTTTTTAGTTGATTCCCGTCCGTTGAAACAAACCCGTCAGAAAGAAATAAAGGATAACCTGGGGGGTATGAATGTGATATTTTTTCCGATAAAAATAAACGGGAACATTATCGGGATGATGGTCACCGGAAGTTTTATAACAGGAACGGAATTTGACGAAGAAAACATAGAGATGTTAAGAGCTTTTGAAAAAGAAATAGGCCTGGCGTATCAAAGCGCGGAGATACTCGAGAGAGTGAAAAATTTGGAAATTGTTGATAAAGTTACCGGGCTTTATACTTTGTCGTATCTTGAAGAGCGGTTAAATGACGAAATAAATAGAGCCGTATATTACCAGCGGCCCTGTTCTTTAGTTTTGATACAAATAGATAAGTTTGATGAGTATTCCAATTATTACGGCGAAGAAAAAACTAAGAAGATGTTGAAGCAAATAGGAAAAATTCTTAGTTCTCAGATGCCGACCGTCGGAAAAATAGCCAGATCCAATGACGGAGAATTCGGAGTGCTTCTCCCTGAAACAAATAAGAGGGAAAGTCTTGACTTGGCTGAAGCGGCGCGAAAAAAAATTGAAAGCGTTAAGATCTCATCTTTTTCGGATAATATGATTACCGTTAGTATCGGGGTAAGCGAGAATCCGATTGATGGAGCAACCGGTAAAGGCATTATGGAAAAAGCGCGATGTTTCGCGGATAAAGCGAAAAAAAACGACGGTAATAAAGTGTGTGGAGAATAGTACTATTGTTTCAGATGTCCGTCGGAGGCGGTTTCGTCATCGGCGGAGAAGGCGGAATAAAGCGGCACTTAAAAATTAAAACCCCGACTATTGAGGAGAAAAATATGAGAGTGGATATTAAGAAAATATTGGAAATGATGCCTGAGAAGAACGCGTCGGATCTTCATATAGGCGCGGGAAGTGTTATGCATTACCGGATTGATGACAAGCTGACGGAAATAAACGATGAACCGTTATCTCCGGAGGAAGCGAAAAATATTATCTATAGTTTAATGTCTGATGTTCAGATAGCGAAATTCGAGAAAGATAAAGAACTTGATTTTTCTTTAGCTTTGGAAAATGTAGCCAGATTCAGATGCAACACTTTTTTTCAGAGGAATCATGTCGGATGCGCGATAAGATTGATTCCGCTAAGCATAATGACCCTATCGGAATGCGGATTGCCGTTGGAAGTCATGCAGAGATTTTGTTCGGCTCAAAGAGGTCTGGTTTTGGTAACCGGAGCGACAGGAAGCGGAAAATCCACTACTTTGGCGGCTATGGTGGAAGAGATCAACAGAAAGAGGGATTGCCATATTGTTACGGTGGAAGATCCGATAGAATTTGTTCATGCCAACAAAAAGGCGATCATAGACCAAAGACAACTCTCCGAAGATACGAATTCTTTCGGTGAAGCGTTAAGGCATGTTTTACGACAGGATCCGGATGTGATCTTGATCGGGGAACTTCGTGATCTGGATACGATACAGGAAGCTATGATAATTGCCGATACGGGGCACTTGGTCTTGGGGACACTGCACACTTCGGACAGTATTCAGACGATAAATCGTATAGTTGATGTTTTTCCGGCGCATCAGCAGAGGCAGATAAGAACACAACTTTCGTTTGTTTTGGTCGGAATACTGGCGCAGCAGCTTGTTCCCCGCAACGATCAAAAAGGCAGAGTTCTATCCGCTGAAGTTTTGGTTTCAACTCCGGCAGTAAGAAGTATGATACGGGACGCGAAGGAACATCAGATCTATTCGATCATTCAGACGTCCCAAAAGTTCGGGATGAAGACGATGAATCAGGCGTTAGCGGAACTTTACGCGAAAAATGTTGTCAGTTACGACGAAATATTGTCGAGGTC
>CAYPYT010000192.1:0-2818 GCA_964415105.1 uncultured Planctomycetia bacterium
TTCGAACGCCACATTGCTCTCTTTCTGCCAAGCACTAACTTTGTGCTTTACTTCCTAATCACACACTTCCCACACATCTTACGAATAGATATTACCATAGTAGAATATTCGTGTCAAGTAATAAAAAGAAGAAAAAAAGAGGCCGCCCTCAGGCTCGCTCATGCTGTGTTTATCATAAAAAAAAAACGCATCGCAAAGAATCAGCTTTCACCAACTCTCACCCTTTCTTTTTCTAAAGGAGAACACCTATGTTTTTTATATTTTTTATTTTAAATAGGGACAGGGCAGATTCAAGTTTCTAATGCAACAGTTAGATAATGACGTTTTCTACCTCTAATAGTGTCTCATCAAGAGCAGGTACAGTCCTTTTCAACGATTTAAGCACTGCGTACTTAACCTTCTTGGGAACATGCGCGCTTATGTAAAGTCCGGTTTCATTATACTCTTCGCGTTTTATATTTCCCGTTTCCCTTATCATTTTCGCGAGCGCGTAATGTTTATGCGTCAGGGTTATTTCAATGTCTTCCATATCCTTTTCCATAAACTGTATGATCCGGTCTTTAAGCTCCCCGAGCCCCTCTTTTTTTAACGCGGAAATCGCGATAGGATTTGAAAACTCTTTCCGAACGCGTTCCCGCTGAAACTTATCCGGCACTTTATCCATTTTGTTAAGTACCGCAATCATGGGTTTATCTTTCGCGCCTAACTCTTCCAGCACTTTAAAAACCGCCGCTCTTTGCAAAGCGGCGCGATGATCGCTCATATCCGCGACATAAACCAAAACATCCGCTTCAACCACTTCCTCTAATGTTGCTTTAAAACTTTCTATAAGATGATGGGGCAATTCATTCAAAAAACCCACCGTATCTGAAATAAGAGCGAACTGCTTATTCTTAAGAGGCATTTTTCGAATTGTATGATCAAGCGTACTAAAAAGCTGATCTTTTACCTGGGCGCGCGCGTCTGTAAGCGCGTTAAACAACGTTGATTTCCCCGAATTGGTATATCCCACAAGAGCAACTGTTACGAGCGCGGCTTTTCCTCGCTGAGCGCGCATAGTTTCACGCCGGCTTGTAATCTCATTCAAAGTTCTTTTAAGTTTCTCTATACGTTCCCGAATACGACGCCTGTCAACTTCAAGTTTTTGTTCTCCCGGCCCGCGCGTGCCTATCCCGCCGCCCAGTCGTGAAAGCTGTACGCCCCGCCCGCTTAAACGGGGCAAAAGATATATAAGCTGAGCAAGCTCTACCTGCACCTTACCTTCATTTGACGAAGCCCGCGTGGCAAATATATCCAATATCAACTGCGTCCTGTCGATAGTCTTTACATTAATAACTTTTTCTAAATTTTTCTGCTGAGTAGGCGAAAGATCATGGCTGAAAATAACAACATCCGCGGACTTCTCGTACACAAGGTCGGCAATTTCCGAAACTTTGCCTTTTCCGACAAAAAAATCCGCCGTTATCTTTTTCCTGCGGCAAATTATTTTATCAACTATTTTCACTCTTCGAGAGGCGGCAAGAAGAACCAGCTCTTCCTGCGTATCTTCCACTTTCCATAAACTTTTTCCCTCGATCTGAACGGTAACCAAAATAGCTCTTTCCCGTTTTTCCGCCGTAGCCCAAGTATTCACACCCATAATGATATCAACTCCATCACTTCCCGAGCCGTTATTGCCTTCATGCAAGGCGTGATCTTTCCATCAAGACACTTCTTCTTCTCCTCCAGCCTATACGCCGGATAATAGTGACACGGTCCGCATTTAAACTCTTTTCGAAGCGCCGTATATTCACCCGCGCCAATCGGCCCTGTATGCGCGGGCGCGCTCGGTCCAAAAAGCCCGATTAAAGGCACGCCAAGCGCCCTCGTAAGATGCAATATGCCCGTATCCAAACTTAAAACACCCCGAGCTTTACTGACGACACGCGCCGCTTCCCAGATATCACGCCCCGCGAAAATCGTAACTTCGCGCTTATTCTTACAACATTTCATAATGTTCGCGATAACTTCACGATCGTTATTGCTTCCCGTGATAAATACATGCCGTCCCCGCCCCGTAATGAAATTAATAACTTCCGCGAACTTCTCCGCGTTCCACGCCCTTAAAGGAAGATATTCCGTGCATCCGGGATGCACAACATAATATTTTCCGATCGTGTCGAGTTCTTTATCCAACACCTCTTTCATTTTCGCTGAAACACTTTCCGGAAAACAAAAATCCATTTTGAAATCGTTTTCCGAAATATCCGTTCCCAAAAAATCCCTTAACAAAAAAAGCTGATTCTCAATAACATGCGCCTCATACGAATACTCTCTCTTTTTATCCAAAAGCCCGGAACATTCATATCCGTCATATCCGATCTTTAAAGTATTCTGCCCCGAAACATCATAAGCAAACCGCATATACTCACGATTAGATTCAAGAACAAAACACATCTTATACTTATTTTTTCGTAACGCTCTTTTAAAGAAAAACCTTCTTATCTTCCTTAGAGCTTTACGATATTTTCGATACACATACACCCTATCAATATAAGGATTCGCCCGAACAGCAAATTCCGCGTGAGGCGAAACAACAAAATCAATTTCAGCGCGCGGAAACATCCCCTTGAGCTTACGCGCCAAAGGCGTAGTCATCAAAACATCCCCAATATTCCCGATTCTAACAATTAAAATTCTTTCCATATTCATTTCTTAATTATCCTCCACGAATGACTAATGTACGGGCACGGCATGCCGTGCCCTTTACAATACGAAAAACCAACAAACCCAGCCAACAACCTCGTAGGTTGGTAGTGCTCTTTACTACCATCCTACG
>CAYPYT010000193.1:0-2813 GCA_964415105.1 uncultured Planctomycetia bacterium
GGGCACATGCAATGTGCCCCTACTACCAACCTACGAGGATGAACTTCCACCAAATTCGCCTACCAGAGCATGAGCCAACCCTAGGGTCAAGCCCGGGATCTCTGCTTCTTTCGGGTAATTATTTTCTGCAATTGGTATTATTTGCGGTGATGGGGTTAACGCCTCAGGATGAGTAGTCAGGGAAAAGTCTCCCCGACTACTCAGATATATTCTTCTTTTTCCAAATATCCGATGTAATCTTTGACTGAGTCTTCGAGACTCCGGAATTTAAAATCACATCCGGCGTCTTTCAGTTTTGACATATCGGCTTCTGTAAAATATTGGTATTTTTCTTGGAGAGACTCGGGCATATCCATATATTCGATTTGCGGTTTTTTGTTTAACGCGTCGAACATCGCCCGGGCAAGATCATTCCAACTTCGGGCCTGACCGGTCCCCAAATTAAAAATACCGGTCGCTCGCGGGTTCTTGAAAAAATGATACATAACTTCGAGGGCGTCTTTTACATAAATAAAATCTCTTTTTTGCTGACCGTCGGCATAACCCGCGTGATAAGATTTAAAAAGCTGTATTTTCCCCTCTTGGCGCATTTTAGGGAAGGCTTTACATATCACGCTTCTCATGTCTTCTTTATGATATTCATTCGGACCGAACACATTAAAAAACTTCAGCCCCGTTACTTTTCCGCTAAGGTCATTATTCAGCACCCACAGATCAAAAAGCTGTTTCGAATATCCATACATATTTAACGGGATCAGTCTTTTTGTGTTTTCATCCGAATCATTATATCCAAGTCTGCCATCGCCGTAAGTCGCGGCGGAAGAAGCATATAAAAATCCAGATTTACATGTAAGCGCCCATTTCGCTAAACTTTTTGAATATTCATAATTGTTTTTAAGATAATAGGCGGCATCCGTAAGCGTTGTGGAACTGCATGCCCCCATATGAATAACATGGTCAGGTTTGGATATTTTACCCGTTTCGATTTTTAAAAGAAAATCATCTTTTTGAATGTAATCACGAAATTTTTTCCCGGTGAGATTGCGCCATTTTTCACTGTTTTCAAGATGATCCACGATGAGTATATCGCTCACGCCTTCATCGTTAAGCTTTTTAAGAAAACAGCTTCCTATAAATCCCGCGCCGCCCGTTAAAATAATCATATTTTTACCGCCTTACAAAAGTTTCTTTTAATTTCTATTCCGGCAATTCTCTGATAAGTTTTCTTATTTTTTTCATATTTTTAAGAAATATGGAGAATAGTCCATGCAGTTTTTTCGCGTCGCCGGCTTCCCTATATGGATATCCCCAAATGACAAGGTCATCCTCAACACTGCCATGAACCGCTGTTTTAGCCCCGATTTTCACGTTTTTCCCGATCGAAATATTATCCGAGATCCCTGCCTGCCCGCCAATAAGGGTATTAGCTCCAACCGTCGTACTCCCGGCAATACCTGTCTGAGCCGCCGCCATTATGTTTTCACCCAATTCCACGTTATGCGCGACCTGCACCAAATTATCAAGTTTAGTTCCTTTTCCTATTATTGTGTTTTTAAAAGTACCTCTATCTATGCAGGTGTTAGCGCCGATCTCAACATTATCTTCAATTATCACAGTTCCCAATTGCGGAACTTTATATGTCTTTGCGCCCATTGGGAGATATCCGAATCCGTCCGCGCCGATAACCGTTCCGGAATGGATAATCACCTTATTGTGAATCACGATGTCAGCATAAATCGTAACATTCGGATATACGCGAACATTATTTCCTATTCTAACATTCTTTCCTATATTGCACCCATCGCCTATTCGCGTGTTCTCGCCTATTTGCGCGTTTTCGCCTATCACGGCAAAAGCTCCTATTGAAGCATTCTTTCCCAAATTAACGTTTTTTCCGATAACGCTTGTTAAATGAATGCTTCCCCCCTGCGGCGGGCTTATTTCCGCCATCGCGTTATACAAAATTGTCATGGCAAGCTTCATGTCGTTCACGCAAACTGTTGTTTTGGGATAATTTGCTGTTTGGCGCGTAACCATAACACAGGACGCGTTGCTTTCCCCCGCGCGTTTCAGGTTCTCGTCATTGAGCGCAAAAGTCATATCACCTTCTCCCGCGTAGTCCGAAGCGGATATCCCTTTGATCCTTAGAGTGCCGTCGCCGGAAACAGTCCCTTCAACTAATTTCGCTATTTCGTTGATCGTAATCATTTTGTCCTTTTTTTCCGTGGCGTTCATTAAACATTTTTTTAATCATTTTCATTATATCGTAAAGCCCTTAAAATTCAAATAACCTTTATAAAAAGATCCATTCCTTGTCATTCCCGCGGAGGCGGGAATCTATCAAGGCTCTAAGCTTCCCTAAAAACAACGTCCCCCGTTTGGATAAAACGGGGGACGTGTTCTTTAAAAATAGCAAAGAAACAATTACAGGCTGGTAGAAAGACTTTTTCCTGTCTTAAAAGAAACAACTTTTTTAGACGGAATCTTAATGGCTTTACCAGTCTGCGGATTTCTACCGGTTCTGGCTTTTCTGATCTTCATTTTGAAAGTCCCAAGCTCGGGAAGACGGATAACTCTGTCTTTCGCGATGCCTTTGCTCAAACGCCAGGAAAGAGCACTAACCACTGCGCTATAAGCTTTTGTAGCTTCGGCTTTCGTTTCATACTTACCGTTTTTAACAACCGCGCTAATAAAATCAGCTTTATTCATTTAAACACCTCCTTTGTCTTTAAACTGTTAAACTCTCTTTTTAAAAAATATACTAGACTTTCACGACATTGTCAATATAAATCAGCAAAAATAGGACTTTCAGC
>CAYPYT010000194.1:0-2793 GCA_964415105.1 uncultured Planctomycetia bacterium
GCCAATATCCTCGTAGGTTGGTAGCGCTCTTTGCTACCATCCTACGAGGTTGTTGACGGGCGATTCACCATCAACCATTCATACGGGCGGACACATTGGTCCGCCTTTACGATTCTCCATTTATTTTTACGATTTTTTTCGCGAACGCGAAAAAAATGGGTGACAAAAGTATTGTTATGCCGATCATTTTCCAGTTTGCCGCGTAAGGCGAGAGGATGCTGACAGGATTTCCGCCGGCGACATTAAAATATAGAGTACGTCCTGTTATTGTTATAAAAATTGCCGCCCCTGAAATAAAACTCTGCACAACGGGATTGTATTTATAAAACTTCTCAGCCAAAAAAGAGGAGTTTATCCCTATTATCAAAAAAAGGGAAATATCTAAAAAAATGGTTCCACAAGAAAAACAGCCTCTCAAAAATCCTGCCGTGATCCCTACCCACGCGCCGGAACCCGCGCCTAAAAAAATACCGGCGAAAACAACCACAAGAAGAATGATATCCGGGAAACATATGATATTTCGAGTCAGAAAAATTTGAATGAATACACTGCCTAAAAGAAGAATCAATATGTTTAAATTTTTTTTCATAAACATTAACCAAAGGGAAAATCCGCCGGAACAACTTGTTTACTTAATGCACAAAACTTCTTCCTGATCAAAAGGATTCGCGAAAGGTTTAATTAACGCGTACTTATATAATCCGGTTTTACTTATATCTGAAGAAATAACTTTTCCGATCCCCACACCTTTTGGAAATATTCGGCTGAATTCCGATGTGGTTACAATATCTCCCTCTTTGATTTTCGCGTCAACGGGAAGATACAGCATTTTAACAACATCACTTCCCATGCCGACAATAATTCCGTTGATCCGGGTTCGTCTAAGAATGCCTCCGGCTTTAAAATTAGGATGAGTGATCAGCATAACAACACTCGTATGTTCTTCGGTTTCAACTATTTTTCCGAGCAGTCCTTTCGCGGAACACACGGCGGAATTCTTGGCAACTCCATCAAGAGAACCTTTATCGATGATGAACGAGCCCATCCATTTATTCGGATCTCTTACCACAACTTCCGCGGAAATTGTGTCAAACTCTATTTTTTCTTTAAATTTTAAAAGTTCTCTGAGCCGCCGGTTTTCAGTGAAAAGTTCTTTAAACCGTTCGAGACGAAGTTCAAGATCCGCCGTTTTTTTTGATAATACATCATTTTCTTTTGTTAGATTTTTTTTCGTACGGAAATAGTAGCTACTTTTGGAATACAGCTTCACAGGAAATGAAAACACCGCCATGGAAAGATTTTTGATACCTGAAAAAATGGAAGGATAATACAAAAATAACGCTACGAGGACAAACGCCCACAAACTAATTAATCTGTTTTTCTTTTTCTTGAAGAATCTATGCACATTGAATAGCTGCCACTTATTTCTGTAAGCTGGAACCAACTGTCAATCGTTTAAGATATTTAAGTTCACTCAGAACTTTTCCCGTTCCAAGAACCACCGCCGTCAAAGGATCATCCGCCACATGTACAGGTAAACTGGTTTCCTCCGCTATAAGTTTGTCTATGCCTCGCAAGAGACTCCCGCCGCCGGCAAGGATAATCCCTTTTTCTATCAGGTCTGCCGATAATTCCGGAGGGGTTCGTTCTAAAGTTATTCTCACCGCTTCTACGATCTGAGCGATAGGTTCAGAAAGCGCTTCACGAATTTCCTCACTGGTTATTGTAATCATTTTGGGAAGCCCGGCAATAAGATCGCGACCTCTGACATTCATCGACAATTCTTCGTCCAGGGGATAACTGGACCCTATTTGGATCTTTATTTCCTCAGCTGTCCTTTCTCCGACCATAAGATTATAGGTTCTCTTCAAATAGTTTATGATGGCATCATCCAGCTCGTCGCCGCCGACGCGAATAGACTTTGAAAAAACCACGCCCGCCAAAGATATTACCGCCATTTCGGTCGTACCGCCGCCTATGTCGATGATCATATTTCCCGAAGGCTCTTGGATTGGAAGTCCCACCCCGATCGAAGCGGCAACAGGCTCTTCCAGCATATACACTTCTCTCGCTCCGGCATGAAGCGCGGAATCTTTTACGGCACGTTTCTCAACTTCGGTAATGCCTGAAGGAACTGCCACAACCATCCTGGGACGAACTAATCGGCGTGAACGCTGTACTTTTTTTATAAAATATCTCAACATACTTTCGGCGATCTCAAAATCGGCAATAACACCATCCCGCATAGGTCTGATCGCGATGATGTTTCCCGGAGTTCTTCCGAGCATCCTTTTAGCTTCTTCCCCCACGGCCAACACATTCGATGTTCCCGCTTCAATAGCCACAACAGAAGGCTCACAAAGAACTATTCCCTCGTTTTTAAGATAAACTAAAGTAGTCGCCGTTCCCAGATCTATCCCCATGTCACTGGAAAAGAGTCCGAGAAAGTCATCATAATATTTTTTTAATTTCTGACGTATCATATATGTTTTGTGGTTAAGGCTTGTAAAAATAGAGATGCTGTGTGTTTCTTAAATTACCGATTAAACGAATGATATCAGATAATATTAAGTTTGTCAAACTTTTTTATTAAATATATTTTGTATTTTTTTCTGTGGAGTTCGGCAAAATACCATTTTGAGTACCTACTCAAAATATTTTGTTCCTATTACCTCACCCAATTCGTAATTTATACCAATTACAGAAAATAATTACCCAAAAGGAGAAGAGATCCCGGGCTTGCCTGTCCTGAGCCTGTCGAAGGGACCCATGGCTGGCTCATGATGTATGAGC
>CAYPYT010000195.1:0-2773 GCA_964415105.1 uncultured Planctomycetia bacterium
TTATTTCTCTTTATTTTTTTCGCGTTTTTCTGTAAGGACTGTTTCAAAAGCCGCATAAGAGCGTTTACTTCCAGTTGCGAACGTTTCCAATTTTCCGAAGAAAACGCGTATAGAGTAAGGGCTTCTATTCCAATCTTCACGCATTCTTCGGTAATAAGATCAACCGTTTTTGCTCCCGCCCTATGCCCGGCCGCGCGCGGAAGATTTCTTTTTTTAGCCCATCTCCCGTTACCATCCATAATAATCGCGATATGCCGCGGCGCTTTTCTCAAGAGCTATAACCTCCAAAAATAGAAAGTAGAGAGTCCTCATCTACTCTCTACTTTCACAGATACTTAACTGATGGGTCGGGGTGTTTTCCGACCCATCATCCTGAAGCCCAAAGGGCTGAAGCCTCCATAGAGATCCTTCCACTTCACTTCGTTCAGTGTCAGGATGACTCCTTTACAGGAGTCACTTATTTTAAAAGATTCTCGGGTTTACTTTCTATTGCGTTTTTACGGCCTTTCTCTACGAAGTCCGGAAGGATAACAATTTCAACCCGCCGGTTTTTCGCGCGACCCGCTTCGGTACTGTTTGAAGATACCGGACGATGTTGACCGTACCCTGTAGCGGATAATTTTTTCGGGGCGAGCCCTTTCTTTTCAAGATAATGCAGTACATTTGTGGCCCGAGCCGTCGAAAGTTCCCAGTTTGTGCCCCACTGGGACTTTGTTACCGGCACATTATCCGTGTGTCCGCCTATCCCGATATTTTTATCAGGGACTTTCGATCTTATGGCTCCGGCGACCTCATTAAGAACAGGATACGCTTCTTTTCTTATCTCGGCCCGGCCGGAATCAAATAAAATGTTATCGGACAAGATTATAACCAGTCCGCTGTCTTTCATCTCCATCGACATATCTTTACTTAATATCTGACTTTTAAGTTTCTTTTCCAACAAACTTTCGAGTTCTTCGAAACTCTCTTTTTCTTTGTTGCGTTCAAATTCAAGATCACTTATTTGTTTCTCTAAATCCTGAATTTGCATTTTAGTTCGCGGATTCCGTTTGTAAAAATTTACCATACAGCCGGAACCGGTAAATGCCAATAAGACAAATACGGCTATATTCACCATAAAAATTCTTTTTATCTTCATATTATCCTCCCTTTTTCTTTCTATATTATGGTTTCTATGTGCCTCCGCCAAAGGCGGGTCCGCCTACCGGCGGAAAAACAAAACCTAAAACATAGCTTCAATATAACACCGGCCGTATTTCAAGTCAAGCGGAGCCTTTATTTCTATTTCACGGAATAAACTAAAGTCTGCTGGCGGCTTTTTCCGACAGAAACAAGCATTATCGGCGCGGAGATAAGTTCCTTTATTCTATCAAGATATTTTCGCGCGGCGAGCGGAAGTTCTCCGCACGATTTCACCTGGGACGTAGGCTCCATCCATCCCTGATGTTCTTCATAAACAGGTTCACATTTATCAAGAAATTCGGGTATGCCGGGAATACTTTTATAAATTTTCCCGTTGTATTTGTATGCACTGCAGATTTTAATTGTTTCAAGTTCGTCAAGAACATCAAGTTTTGTAATGATCACATTATCGATCCCGTTAATTTCAACGGAATTTTTCACCAAAACACTATCAAACCATCCGCATCGGCGCGCTCTTCCGGTAGTAGCTCCGAATTCGCCGCCCTTTTCCCTGATCTTTTCCATAAGCTGAGGATCAAACTCCGTCGGCATCGGTCCTTCCCCTACCCTTGTAGTATAAGCTTTAACCACCCCTAAGACCCTGTCGATCCGTGAAGGTCCGATACCTCCGCCCGTACAAGCGCCTCCGGCGGTGGAATTTGATGACGTTACATAAGGATATGTCCCATAATCAACATCCAGAAAAGTGCCCTGCGCGCCCTCAAATAAAATAGACTCGCCGGCTTTAAGCGCGTCATTTAAAAGAAGAGTCGTATCACAAATAAATTCTTTCAAAAAACGCGCGTAGCCTATATATTCTTCAAAGATCTCATCTTTTGAAAATTCATCAAATCCGTAAAGATCTTTAATTACGGTATTCTTTTCTTTTATGTTTTCATCTAATATCTTTTCAAAATACTGCTTATCATACAGATCCCCCATGCGTATGCCCACACGTGAAACCTTGTCCGCGTAACACGGTCCTATTCCTTTTTTTGTCGTACCGATTTTACCTTTTTTTCGTTTCGCTTCCCGCAATTCGTCTATCTTCATATGATATGGAAATATCACGTGCGCTTTATCACTTATTTTGAGACGCCCGGAAACACTGATATTCTTCGTTTTTAAAAGTTTGATCTCTTCGATCAGGGCTTTCGGATCAACAACTACCCCGTGCCCGATAACACAAATTTTTCCTTCGTGTAAAATTCCCGACGGTATCAGATGCAAAACATACTGACTTTCACCGATTACGACAGTATGCCCCGCGTTGTTCCCCCCCTGATATCTAACAATATACTGAACATCTTCCGTTAACACATCAATTACTTTACCTTTCCCCTCATCGCCCCATTGAGCTCCAACCAATACCGTACACTCTCCCATAAGATACCCCTCATTTAAATTATTCAACGGGCGCGCGCACAGGACCCACCCCTACGAAAAACCAACAAACTTCGCCCATATCCTCTTAATCCATCGTACGGGCACAGCATGCCGTGCCCCTACAATACGAAAAACCACAACCTCCGCCTTTATCCTCGTAGGTTGGTAGCGCTCTTTGCTACCATCCTACGAGGTTGTTGGCGGA
>CAYPYT010000196.1:0-2768 GCA_964415105.1 uncultured Planctomycetia bacterium
GAAGTTAACGGAGAAGACGTACTATTTTGACGGAGTGTCGATCGACCCCGTGGTAGTTGAAAGCGGCGATCCCGACAACAAATGGCACAAGTCGTCAGACTTTACGGAAGAGTTAGGCGACGGCGACATCCACGCGCAGAGAGATATTCTCTATAGCGACGATACATTCGCGACGCCGATAATGGCAGTGGTGTACGACTATTACGATAGCGGCAACATTAAAACAAAAGAGATCTACGACACCGAGGCGTTAACGAAGAACACATCGTATGAAAAATACGCCTACGACGACGCCAAGAAGTTAACGGAGAAGACGTACTATTTTGACGGAGTGTCGATCGACCCCGTGGTAGTTGAAAGCGGCGATCCCGACAACAAATGGCACAAGCTATCGGAATTTGTAAAAATAACCATAGGCGAAGAAGAAAAAGACTACGCGAGGCGAGACGAAGTATATCATGACGCGGCGTTAAACTTGCCTGTGATGGTAGTCGTTTACGACTATTATGCGTCCGGTAAGGTGAAAACGAAAGAAGTTTACAATAACAAGATTCTTGTCAAAAATCCGGCGTACGAAAAATACACATATGATGCCGACGGTGATCTTACGGAAAAAGTATTCTATTACGATGGCATATCAGTTGATCCGGGAGGAACAGAGATTGGTAAAGCGGACTATAAGTGGCATAAGTCATCAAACTTTACAGGAGTATTGGGTGATGGCTATATCCATGCACAGCGAGATGAAGTGTACGATGACGCAGAGTTAGAAGATCTTGATGTAATAGCAATATACGACTATTTTGAAACAGGCAACATAGAAACGGTATGGAAAAGTGACGGTACAATAACACATTGGAACACGTCAGAGGATTATGGTGTCGGACGAATAGCTTGGTATAAGGGGACGGTCTATGTGGAGACGTATACGTATTATGATAGTGGGAGTGGTAGAGTTCAGTATAAAAATCAGTACAAAAATGTCGGCGGCATTTGGTATTGGTATCGCGCTGGGGCATATAAAGATTCCGGAGGGGTGCCGTTCGGGGACTGGGACGGCGGCAGGTCGAGAACGACAACAGGAGCGTCTGTAGTTTTTGATCTTCCGGATAATCCTGCGATAGCGGGTTTAGATTCGCTCAAATTGGATGGAATAATCATGCCGGAGAATACGCGGGATATGGATAATTTTTACGGCAAACTGGAAGAGCTTAAAAAATCAAGTGACGGAACCGGTTCTGTGATAGCGCTTTTTGATTCAGGTATAAACCGGGATGTTTTGGACATAGAAGTTTTAGACGGGTATGATTTTGCCGGGGAGAATTGTTTTGACGGATTTTCGGATTCGGATTATAGTGATTCTATCGGGCATGGAACAAGTGTCGCCGGAGTAATAAAAGGTTCGAATGGAGAAGGTATCGCGCCGGAGGCGGATATTTTGGCAATGAAAGTGTTTGATGATAATGGCGAGACAACTTCGGGAATAGTTTCGACCGCGATATATTACGCGGTGGATAAGGGCGCGAAAATATTCGCGATGCCTTTCAGTTTATTTCCCGTGAGTGATGGTCTCGAAAACGCGATTGATTACGCGTATAGTAAAGGTGTGGTGCTTTTAGCGGCGGCCGGGAATTTCGGGGGACGCATATTGGAGAACAGCCTTGCCGCGCAGGATAAAGTTATTACGATCGGGTCTTGTGATGCCGATGGTAATGTTTCCTCATGGAGCAACATTGGCAGTGAACTGGATCTTTTGGCGCCGTGGGATGTGGTTTCTTTTTCGGGTGATACGGATAAGGAAGCGGGTACGTCTTTTTCAGTGGCGTTTGTTGCCGGAGTTACGGCGCTCATTTTGTCGGAAAATCCCGACATGACACAGAAAGAAGTCTTGGAAGAACTTAAGCTTTTTACGAAAGATATCGCGCCCGAGGCGAAACTGAAAAATGAAGTTCGTGCTATAAAAGGTGCTAATCTTGAAGAAGTTCTTTCAATGCAGGACGCTCTGCGTGAAAATAGAGCACAGTTTTCAGGATATTCCATAAAGGAGAATGTCCCGGAGGCAGGAATAAAAAAGTAGGCAAAAAAATAATAAAATAAAAAAGAGGTGAAAGCATGAAGAATGGAACTATTGAACAAAGAAAAAATATGAGGGTCAAAGTGCATGTACCTTTAAGTTTTCGCAAACTGAGGGACGGCGCGGGAATTCGGGGAGTAAGCTCAATAAGTAAAAATCTGAGTCAGGATGGTGTTTGCTTTCGTACGTCTCAGTTTGTGTCTATGGCGTGCAGACTGATAGTGGAGCTTGATATCCCTAAATTGGAAAAACCGATTAAGGCTATTTCCAAAGTGACGTGGATACGGAAGACGGGTTCCGGTACGGAATATGAAATAGGGAATCGTTTCCTGGAAATGTCAAAAATGGATAAAGAAAATATCTTGAAATACGTTGATAAATTCAAAATGTATAAAGATATGACTCCTTCCCAATAATCAGAACCGGCATAAAAGTGTTATTATGCCGGTTTGTCGATTTATCTTAATCTGATTTTTTTCAGAGAATAATTTTGGAGTTTACCCCGAAAATTTTATAGAGGAACTTCCATGGCTGGCTCATGCTGAATGAGCCAATCTGGTAGGGGAACTCGGGGTATTTTGTTAAGGTGGTCGTTCGCGACACCACCAACCTCGTAGGATAGTGGTGTGGGGAACCACCACTAATACCAATTACGTTAATTAATTGCACATTTTAAACTACGAAATAAGTGCGT
>CAYPYT010000197.1:0-2767 GCA_964415105.1 uncultured Planctomycetia bacterium
GATTCATATCGGCTGGGGTATCATCCTTATAAGTTCTGAATAGTTTTTTTGCGCGATGAATGTGCGTATTCCGGTTCTTGTCCCCACCCATTCCGGTTTTTAGTCCCCAGTGATTCCGGTCGTTGTATCCACCTGTCGGAGCGAAGCGACGCCAATGTTATTTTATATCAAAGATCGTAGCAGTAGTAGCTTTTTCTTTTTGCTTCTTTTTCTTTTTACTTGTCCTGTGAATATGTGGATAACTTATCCGCTTTCACATTAAGCCTCTTTTTTTACGCATTGATTCACCCTCAAGTTTTATCTTGTACGAGTTGTGAATTATCCTATCCAGTATGGCATCCGCCAATGTAGGGTTCTTTATCGTCTCGTGCCAGTTGTCTACAGGCAACTGGCTGGTGATAATCGTTGAATGTACATTGTGCCGATCTTCGAATATTTCCAAAAAATCCCGAGCTTCCTGATCGCTCAACGTGGATAATCCCCAATCATCTATGATCAATAAATCCATCTTTGACAATTTATTCAAAAGTTTAGGATATCGACCATCGCCTCTGGCAAGAATAAGATCCTCAGTTAATCGTATTGACCTTACGTAAAAAACTTTCAAACCGTTCATACAAGCACGATGACCAAGAGCGCAAGCTATGAAGCTTTTACCAACTCCGCATGGACCGGTTATTAAAACGTTCAGACATTCTTGCATCCATTTACCTGTCGCCAACAACTTGATCAATGATTTATCCAATCCTCTTCTTGCCTTGTAATCGATATCTTCCACGCATGCCCGCAGTTTTAGTTTGGACTGAGCCAATCGTGTTTTTAACATCCGATTTTGTCTCTCAAGCATTTCACGATCAATCATAATTCCCAGCCGTTCTTCAAACATAAGTTCGCTATATTCTTTCTTGTTAATTTGTTCCCGCAAAGATTCGGCCATACCATGAAGTCTTAGCCCAATTAATTTCTCCAGCGTAGGATTCCTTAACATTGTGTTACCTCCTTCTTGTTTGTTGATACAAAATATTCTCCACCTCGGATATTATTGTGTTTGATGACAAATCCCAGTATTTCACGGCGCGAATGCTGCTTATCCAGCCCCGTTTTTAATATGGAGCTTACACTCTTGTAACTGTAGCCTTTTATGATCACAGCTCTCCTGCATGCGGCTTCAAGTCTCTCTGCCGGGTAGTATTTGCCAAGTCTCAATATGCCCAAACACGATCGGTACGCCTGTTCAGGATATTTGCGCGCGTCTAATATGGCTTCTACCAGCTCGGCGGTAGATTCTCCTGTCTTCCGAGCCCATTTTATCAACCTTGTGGGCGTCCATTCCAAATAAGCACGATGACTTTCCGGCATATGTTCTTTGACTGTCGTATGTTTACCTTTAGAATCATCCCTTAAATGACTGGCAACACGATTGCTGTTATGGAATATTTCCACCGTACGCGCCGTATATCTGGTTTCAAGCTGTTTATGACGTAGCTGATAAGGCACGCTGTAATAGTGACCTTCTACTCCCACATGATAGTCAATATTGGGTCTAACTTTTTTCCATTCGGCAAATTCATAACGATTTTCCGGCAACGGCAAAAGTTCTTTCTTTTCAATTTGCTCAAAACATGATTTCCTCGTACCATCAAGTTTTTTGAATGGCTTGTTGTTCAATACTTCCAAAAGTTCACGTATCGCCGTGTTAAGTTCTGTCAGACTGAAAAACGTCCTGTTTCTCAATGACGCCAGGATCCATCTTTCAACCACCAAAACTCCCGTTTCGACTTTAGCTTTATCCTTGGGCTTATACGCCCGTGCCGGCATAATAACCGTGCCATAATGTACTGCCATATCATGATATGTTGGATTTATGTCCGGCTCGTATTTGCACGACTTGGATACTCCCGCTTTTAAATTGTCCGGCACAGTTACTCGAGTTACTCCTTCAAAATATTCATAACTTCTCACATGTGACCCAATCCAATTAGGCAGGCTCTGATCCCAGGTAGCTTCGGAATAAGTGTAATTGCTGGCTCCCAGAACTGATACAAATATTTGAGCTTCTTGTACATTACCAGTATGCCTGTCGACTATAGGTATCGTCTGCCCGGCATAGTCTACGAATGTTTTCTCGCCCGCTTTATGCGTTTGCCGCAGACTTATCTTCAGTGTTTTCTTCCACCTGGAATATAAGTCGCAGAACTGGGTGCGCTGGTAACCGTCAGAATGGATTTCTTTGTACTCCTCCCATAACAGTTGTAAAGTTACGCTTTTTTTCTTGAGCTCTTGATGTATATATTTCCAGTCGGGTCGCGGCCGGGATAATCCGCCTTTGGTGGGACCATTAGTTCCCAATAATTGTTTAAGCTGAGAATTATCCATCTGTTTGATCTCTTCATAACCAATAGATCGTCTTTTTGCCTCTTTAAGATATTTACCCGCGGTCTTGTGCGCGATTGAACAACTCCGGGATATTTCTCGAAGACCTTTTTTGTGTTTAAGCCCCAATCTCAATATTTCCCTGATTTTTCGCATACTTAGCTCCCATCGTTTCTTTTTTCTTGCCATCTGAGTTCCTCCTTGGGTTTGGTTACAAAAACCAAACTGTATCAGAAAAACTTATTTTAGATAACAAAAATTATTAACATGAATTTTTGGGGTCGATTTGCTCACATCAGGTGGGGACAAGTTACCGGAATCACTGGGGACGACTTTTCGGAATTAGTGGGGACAAGTTACCGGAATAGGTGGGGACGACAGTCCGGAATACGCA
>CAYPYT010000198.1:0-2760 GCA_964415105.1 uncultured Planctomycetia bacterium
GAGCAACTGACTCTTAATCAGTGGGTCCAAGGTTCGAGCCCTTGTGCGGGTACCAGTTTGGTTAGCCGGTTAGTTACGGTCAGAGAACCTCGTAGGTTGGATAGATTTCCGGCCGCACGAGGTTGTCTGGTAGTGACTGATCACTGAATTCGCGGGTGTAGCTCAGTTGGTAGAGCATCACGTTGCCAACGTGATTGTCGTCGGTTCGAGTCCGATCACCCGCTCCATTTTTTAATTTTCGGTTTTAAATCCGAAAGTGGCACAATAATTCTGAAAAGGGTTAAAACTATGAGGAGAAAAAGAAAAATATGAACATTTTTGATTTGCTGGAAGAAAGCGCGGTATCTATAAATTTAAAGGGTCGAAAAAAACCGGAAATATTATCGGAATTGGTTGATTTACTCGCGAAGGGCGGAAATATAAAAAAAAGCGGAAAAAATGAGATACTTCAAAAACTTGAGGAAAGAGAATTGTTAGGTTCGACCGGTATCGGTAAAGGTGTCGCGATACCGCATGCTAAATGTCCGAAAATAAAAAAAATGATAGCGGCTTTCGGTATATCAAAAGAGGGTCTTGATTTCAAGTCTCTTGACGGAGAACCTACACACATATTTTTCCTTATAATAGCTCCCGGGGAAACTCCCGGACCCCACCTCAAAGCTTTGGCTAAAATATCACGGTTATTGGATGATAAGTTTATCAGGGACAGGCTATTGGCCGTTAAAAATTCCCAAGGTGTTTTGCAAATAATAAAAGATGAGGAACGTAAAAATCCTAAATAACTGAGGGGTCGGGGTGTTTTCCGACCCCTCATCCTGAAGCCCAAAGGGCTGAAGGATCCATAGAGATCCTTCCACTTCACTTCGTTCAGTGTCAGGATGACCCCCTTATAGGAGGAAAAAACTCCTCGAGGGGTCAAATAACTTAAACGCGGTGCCAACGATAAAACAGCTAAGGTAAAAACAAGTTTCAGTTATCATACATACATTTTTAACGCGGGTTATTCTCGAAGTGTAAATATGCAAAAACTAAAATGGTTATATCCCGGAATGCGGGTTAAGCGGTGGATTTTGCTTTCCGTTTTCGGTATGTTTATGATCTCAATGGGGTTTGTCATAGTTGTTTCTGAAAGAACTACGGAAAATCGCACCATGGCGGGACTCATAATCATTTTCGGCATATTATGCGTTATCATCGCGGTTAAAAGAATATTAAAATCATTTGTGACTGTTTTAGTTCCGCGCATAGACAGAGAAGAAGACAGATTGGTAGAAAAAGTTTACCAAAGACGTATTCTCGAAAAAGGTCCCAAAATAGTGGCGCTTGGCGGAGGTACCGGACTTTCCACGCTTCTTACGGGGTTGAAACAAAAGACCGGCAATATTACCGCGATAGTGACAGTAGCTGATGACGGGGGATCGTCCGGCCGTCTTCGTGAAGAGTTAGGTGTTCTGCCGCCGGGAGACATAAGGAACTGTTTAGTCGCGCTTTCGGATTCGGAAGACCTTCTCGGCGCGCTTTTTCAGTTTCGTTTTAAAAAAGGTGCCGGACTTGACGGGCATAATTTCGGGAATCTTTTTATTACGGCGCTTTCACATGTTACGGGGGATTTTGCCAGAGCGATCAAGGAGTCAAGTAAAGTTTTGGCAATAAGAGGAAACGTTTTTCCGGCAACGCTTCAGAAAATTAAACTTGTCGCCCTGAGAGAAAATGGAAAAGAGACCGCGGGCGAATGTAAGATCCGCGAAGAAAAAGAAAGCCCCATAGACCGTCTTTTTATTGAACCGAAGGATTGCGCGGCCACGCTCGAGTCAGTGGAGGCGATAAGGCAGGCGGACGCGATAGTTTTGGGGCCGGGTAGCTTATATACCAGTGTAATGCCGAACCTTTTGATCGGAGGAATACGAAAAGAAATCATAAGATCTAAAGCGGTTAAAATTTATATATGCAACATTATGACCGAATCGGGCGAGACGGACGATTTCTCGATCAGTGACCACGCGGGAGCCATCATAAAGCATACAGAGCCCGGAATAATGAATTATTGTATCGCCAATGTGTCCCGCATTCCGAAATTTCTTTATGAAAAATATAAGCTTGAAAATAAATGTCCGGTAAAAGTTGATGATGAAGATGAAAAATGGTTTAAGAGGGAAAGAATAAAATTGGTAAAAGCGAAGATCTCAGGCGCGGAAGAGTTTGTTCGGCACGATACTTTAAAATTGTGTGATGAGATCATGGATATAATTGATGAAAATAAAAAAAGGCGGGGCTAATCGTAAATTGTGTTAAGTTCGCAATGGCTTTTCATTGTTATCAGCCGGTGTTTAATTTTGACAATGAAATCGAAAAAGCTTATAAAACCGCGTATTTGCCGTTTTTGAACATATTGGAAGAATTTTCCGGCATTAAAGTTTCCTTCCATTATTCAGGGAATTTACTGCAGTGGCTGAATGAAAAACACCCCGAATATATTGAAAGAATCGGTAATTTAATTTCGGACGAAAGAGTTGAAATCATCGGCGGTGGCTGTTTCGATCCGATCATGACGATCATCCCTGAAAGGGACAGAACGTATCAGCTTGAACTGAATAAGAAAATAGTTAAGGATATTTTTTCTGTTCGCGCGCGAGGTGCATGGCTGGCGGAAAGAGTATGGGATATGTCGGTTGCCGATACGTTCGCCAGAGAAGGCGTTGAATATACCATAGTTGATGATCATCATCTCGAGCGGGCGGGAGTTAAAGCGGAAAAAATGTT
>CAYPYT010000199.1:0-2757 GCA_964415105.1 uncultured Planctomycetia bacterium
GCTATTGTGAAAAAGTGTCATGTCGAAGAGATCATTATCGCCGTTCCTTCCGCCAGCGGTAAGATCATGCGGAGCATTGTATCGAAATGTGAAAAGGCGGAAGTGAAAATTAAAACAGTTCCCGAGTTTCATAAGATCCTGACGGGGGAAGTGGCGATAAAACAAATAAGAGACGTTCGTCTTGAAGACCTTATGGGGAGGGAAACTGTACACATAAACACGGATGATTTGAGCGCGTTTATCCGTGGCAAAACAATTTTGATTACCGGCGCGGGAGGTAGTATAGGGTCGGAACTCGCGCGTCAGATCTTGCGGTTTAATCCCAAGAAACTCATTGCTTTGGATCATAATGAAAACGATGTTTATTTCTTAGAGCTTGATCTTATGGAAACCCGGCCGAGTTCGGAATTCGTGACGATTATCGGAGACATAAAAGATGTCGGACTTTTAAAACATACGTTTTCAAAATATAAGCCGGAAATAGTGTTTAATGCCGCCGCGCATAAACATGTGCCGCTTATGGAAGAAAATCCGACCGCGGCCGTAAAAAACAACATTATAGGCGCGAGAAACCTGATGTACGCGGCGGAACATTACGGCGCGGAAAGTTTTGTTATGATCTCTTCCGATAAAGCGGTCAATCCCACAAGCGTTATGGGCGCGTCAAAAAGGATCGCCGAGATGATGATACAGGCGAAAGCGAAAACGAAAACCGTCAGGACGAAATTTATGGCTGTCAGGTTCGGTAATGTTATCGGGTCAAGCGGAAGTGTCGTTCCGATATTTAAAAAACAGATCGAAAAAGGCGGACCGGTAACTGTGACGCATCCGGACGTGAAACGGTTTTTTATGGCCGCGCGTGAAGCCGCGCAGTTGGTTTTGCAGGCCGGCGCGATTGGTAAAGGCGGAGAAGTTTTTATTTTGGATATGGGAGAACAGATAAAAATAGCGGATCTGGCAAAAAATCTTATTACGTTATCCGGGTTTGAGCCGGGAGAAGATATCGAAATAAAATTTATCGGTCTCAGGCCCGGTGAAAAAATGCATGAAGAAATGCTTTTGGACGCGGAGCATGACCAAGCGACAAAACATGACAAGATCTACATAACCCAACCCAATATCTTTGATCCACTCAAACTACGCAGAGATATAAAAATTCTGGAGAGCCTCGCTAATACCATGAATGCTGAAAAAATTGTCGTGAAAATGAAAGAAATGGTTCCTTTTTTCAAAAAGTAGGGGAGCCATGGGTGGTTAAGGAAAAACATGTGAAGTAGGGGCACGGCATGCCGTGCCCTATACAGTTAAAGAGAGGAAACGATAATATGGTGAAAAGTTTGAAAATGTTGGCGGATAAACTGCGGGGGATTCATAGAATGGAGCACTTTCGCTTAATGGCACTGATAGACAAAGTGCAGGAATTTTTGTTATGGGGGCTGATATTTTGCCTTCCGTTTTCCAAGTCTCTCATAGAAATATTGTTTACGTGCATGTTTGTTTTGTGGATCACAAAAAGAGTTTTAATTTATCGCCGGGAGAGACAAGTGTCGATAATGGCGATGTTTAAACCGGTATCTACAAAACTGAATTTTCCGATTCTTGTATTTTTCATCGTTAATTTTGCCTCTACGGTCACAAGTGTTTCCATTTCTCTCAGTTTGGAAGGTTTGTTCCTGAAACTTTTTGAGTATATAGCGATGTATTTTATAACAGTTGAAGTAATGAGCGATACGAAAAAAAGGGACAAGGTGTTAATCGCAGTTTTACTGTCTGTGTTTCTCATAACCGTGAACGGGATCGTTCAATATCTTATAGGGACGGATTTTATACGGGGCTATTCATTTTCCGGGTGCGGGTGGATCCAATCTTCTTTTGGAAACCAAAATGATTTTGCCGCGTGGATCATAATGATGCTTCCGCCGGTTTTGGCTCTGGCTTATTTTTGGCAGGACGCGTGGCGAGACCATTTCGGTAAATTCGCTCGCGCGGTCAGATCTATGAGATTTGTGCTTTGGGTGTTGACGGTTTTTCTGATAACGTGTTTGATCTTTGCTGGTTCGCGCGGAGCATGGCTTTCCGCCATATTTTCTCTGATCTTTCTCGGTATTATCATGAAAAATATAAGACTGATACTCCTGACTCCCGTTGTAGTAGTCATTTGTGCGTTAATTGTTCCGAATTTCGTGAAAGAACGCGCGAGGGTATTTGTGAAATCTTTTTCTTTTTCTTCTCCTTCTTCTTCTTTACCTTCTTCCGCTTCTTCTAGTGTTACTCCGTCCGTTTCTTTCTCTAATAATGTAGAGGAAAGCGTAGATATTAGACTAAAACTATGGAAAGAAGCGATAACTATAATTGAGGATTTTCCGATAACGGGAACCGGACCGAATACTTATTCAATTGTCGCTCCTTCGTATAAAAGCCAGGCTTCAACCGGATTTTATCCGCATAATTCATATCTTCACATGGCGGCGGAGATAGGTCTTTTGGGATTGGGAACTTTTTTATTAACGCTTTTAACTTTGTTTTTTGTGACGCTTAAAAAAATTATAAGAACAAAAGATAAATTCAAGCGCGCTCTTTTGGCCGGGTTTCTATCCGGGCTTTTCGGATTTTTGGGACACAGCGTGGTTGACACAAATTTATTTGCCATACAGTTAAGTATGCTGATGTGGCTGGTGATGGGGATAATTGTGGCGATTGAGAGAAATGATTAGCACCACCACCAACCTCGTAGGATAGTGGTGTGAGGAGCCACCA
>CAYPYT010000200.1:0-2727 GCA_964415105.1 uncultured Planctomycetia bacterium
CTGTTTAACCTAAAAAGAACATCCATTAACTCTTTTTCAGGAAAGATTATTCCCAGAGACCATCCGCTTGTAAGAATGGGCATATGCAATATCCACACTTTTTCTTTTGTTCCTTCCGCGCGAAATTGTTCAAATCCCCGTTCGACCGGTATCTTACTTTTCTCTATGTGTTCATGCGAAAAGAACATCCGATTCTTTTCAGTACTGAAAAAACTTTTGTTCATTATGAATTCTTTGTTCGGATGAGTTACAATTGTTCCTTGTTTGGAGATTAAAAACCCATATCCGGTTTTTCCTATTTTTATTGATGAAACTATCTCTTGCAGCCACACGAGAGACACATCCACCGTCACTATCCCCATAAACTTTTTCGTTCCCTCAGCATTCTTATAAAACGGAACTGAATAAGTCGACATTACGATCTCTCCGCCGCCTTCATCGTAATATGGTTCGCTCCAAACCGGCTCACCCAGTTTTTTAGGAACGCTATACCAATCCCTGTTAAAATATTGATATGATTCGCTTCCCAACTGCGTAAACTTTATGTCCTCACCACTTTTATAAAAATACGGCGCGAAATATAACAATTCTTTGCTGAACGCGTAAGGCTCAAACGCGATAGTTGATCCGTATATTTCAGGATTGTTTTTAACAACTGTTCTCAATACCTCCAGAAGGCGTGTTTCGTCATAAGAAGAACTCTCCAGAGAATTGGCGATTTGTGCCGGAACTTTCTGAACGGAAGAGAGTACTGTTTGTATTTTATACTCCGCGGCCATCGCCGAAATATCCGCGTTTTCCTCTATTTTGTCCAAAATGATTTCTCGGAAAAAGAAGTAGTTGTATCCAAAGATAATAAAGAAAATGATTGTACAGCTGGCGAGAGTGAAAAACGTGAGTTTAAAGGCGATGCCTCTATTTTTCAACATAGTTTTTTCTATACTTAAGTAAAAGTTAAACGATTTCCCTCGGGGGCAAGAACCTCTGTTGCGTTAAAACAGTAGTATACATTAGAACATTCACGAAATCAATCCAAACCAACACCCAATTTGCCATCCCGGCCGTCCAATTTGCTCATTATTCCGTCATGCTTATTTTCTTTTCAACACATTGCATCAGTTCTTTTAAAACTACGGGTTTTGCTAAGTAAAGCCGTCCGCCGTTTCCATCCTTCTGTTCTTTTGCCTCATCAGGAGTAATGGTGCCCGTCAAAAATATAATGGGGATGTTTTCAGTCTCTTTATCACTTTTTAGTTGACCCGCGACAACAGACCCGTCAATATCGGGCATTACCACATCAAGCAAAATTAGATCCGGACAGAAATTTTTAGCCGTAAAAAATCCGAGCCGTCCTTCATTTTCCGTCTCAACCTCATATCTGCCGGTCTCTTCAAGAATATCCTTTAACAGTTCAGTAAAACCGTTTTCGTCATCAATGATCAGTATCCTCTTTTTGTCCATTACACACCTCCCGTAACGACAACTTTAATCTTCCTTTACTTTCTCCTAAATTATACACCAAGACTGTTAAGATTGCATTAGCATTATATTAAATTATGGTTAAGAAGGGCGGACGCATGAGACCGACCTTATGAAATTGGCAATGCGGAATGAATTGTAAGATGAGCGGTTAATGTTTTAGGAGGCGCGGGAACCGCGCCGCTATGGCTTATTTTCCCAGACTTCTTCTTCTAAAACTTCGATTTTTTTGGTGTTTCTTCGAATGTCTTTCTGCAGTTTTTCCAGATCCTGCGCTTTTGCGGAAATCTCTGTTTGTATCGCGGCGATCGCATCTTTTATTTCTTGTTGTTCTTTCTCAAGAACGCTGAGCTTGTCCTGAATTTCTTTAAACTTTCGTCCCACATATTCCTTGGTGCTTTCCAGGATCATGAAACCTTCTCTTTTGTGTATTTTGGTTCCGGCGGGAACTATGCTTTTTGTGTTCCCTATGTACACCACTTCCATCCCCGCCGGAACTTCATCCTTTGAGACCGTCCTTTCCTGCGCGCAAACACATATCGCGCAGTTTAAAATAAAAGCGGTCACAATATAAAAAAAACTTATCTTTTTCATGGATTCACCATCTTTTATCTTTTGCGCGGCGCGCCGGCTTTTGCTCCGCCGGTACGTTTACCGCCGCCACTTCTTTGGGCGCCAGCTTGCGCGGAACCTCTTTGTTTACTCTGTTTCTCTATGTTTTTTCTTTCTCTCGAGGCCTCTTTTTTGCCCGCGTCTCTATTTTTTTTTCCTTTAATTTCTCCTCGTTCTTTATTTAGCCTTTTCGGACCTTCGCCTTTCATTTCCCTCTTTGGGGCTTTTCCTCTCATTTCCGATTGCGGGGCTTTACCTGAAACTCCGGGATGACCTTCTTTTATCCCGGGTTTGGGTAATCGCCCGGGATGATGAGGTCCTTGCCCCGGTTCTCCCCTTTTTTTCATTTCAGGTTTTGGAGGCCGCTGTCCTTCTTTCGGGGGTCGAGGAGGGAGGGGGGGGCCGGCTTCACCGGAACCCTGTCCCGCTTCCGCTTCACTTGAAGAAACACTTTCCCCTCTGTAAGCGGCTTGTACTTCCGCGAGTTCTCCTCCGACATACGCGCCTTCTCCGGGAGGAGGGCCTAATTCTCTTTTGAGTCTTTCTATTTCATTATGATGCATTTTTATTGCTTCCAATATTCTCTGCTGTTTTCCTTCATCCTGCGCCGCCGCGTTTCCTACCTGCAGTAAGGAA
>CAYPYT010000201.1:0-2678 GCA_964415105.1 uncultured Planctomycetia bacterium
ATCCCAAGACGAGCATGTCGACGAAATAACAAATTTTTTCCCTTTACGAATAACCCGAAGCTCGAAATATGTCGACGGAATAACGAAGTTAAATAGATGATTTTGGGGCTGTTAAAAAGGTTAAGTCTTTGTGAGCAAAAATAGTATTTCAAAATATGCCATAATATAGACTAATATCGTTAGGGTAAATGAGGTTAAAAAAAATGACGAAAGAAAAAATTCTTAAACTGATTAAAAAAGGCGAAACCCAGAGGGTGGAATTTAAATTGATACCTTCCAAAGAAATTGGCAATTCAATCTGCGCGTTTGCCAATACAAATGATGGGGTTATTTTGGTTGGTGTGACTGATAAGGGTGAGATAGCTGGATGCAAGACAGCTAAGAAAATTGAGCAACAAATTGCTAATATGTCTCATTCTTGCAAGCCGTCTATCTATCCTGAGATGGAAAAAGTAGAAATAGATAAAAGAATTGTCTTTGTAGTACATGTAAGGAAAACCGGTAGCACCCATTCTTATAAAAATATCTCATATAAAAGAGTTGGGACTCATGACAAACCGATGTCTTCGGAAGAACTTATAGAATTTGCCAAAGATACCGGTGAAATTCAGTTTGATAACCTTATATGCGAAGGCGCGCAATTTAAAGATATAGATAAAAGTAAAGTAAAATGGTTTCTCCTGAAAGCGAAAGAAGAAAGAGATTTTGATGCTAATCCTAACAGTCCTATAAAAGAAGCTATGGAAAGGTTGGGTTTGGTTAAGGGTAACAGTTTAACGAATGTAGCGGTTCTGGTTTTTGGTAAAAATGCTCAGAAATTCTTCTTGCAGTCAAGGATAAGATGCGCACGCTTTAAAGGGATAGACGGTTTGGATTATATAGACATGAAGGTTCTGGGTGGAACAATCCCAGAGTTAAGGCAAAAAGCTGTTAAATTTGTTATGCAATATACAAAGCATGCTGTATTCTTTGACGCTAATCAACGATATGACAGATGGGAATACCCATTAAGGGCTCTCGAAGAAGTTCTATCAAACGCATTAGCTCATAGAGATTATTATTCCAACGCGGAAATTCAACTGTCAATTTATGATGACAGGATAGAAGTCTGGAATCCCGGAAAGTTACTCAGCCCTTTAACTCCCCATGATCTAAAAACAAAGCACAGATCAATTCCCAGAAACAAATTACTGGCAGATAAGCTATTTTTAATAAAATACATCGAGCAGTGGGGCAAGGGAACTAATCGAATAATCGAATGGATGAAGAAAGATAATCTTTCCGACCCGAAATTTCAAAACAGTGCGGGTGGCTTTGAGGTTACTTTAATTGGACCGGGAAAATCGTTTGAGGAAGAAATAGAAAAGCAGAAACTTCATAAATTAGATTTAAACGATCGGCAGAAGACAGCGATAGCGTATATTAAAGCGCATGGAAAGATTACAAAAGGTAAATATATGCAGATTAGCGAGGTTTCTCATAAAACTGCTTATGAAGAGTTGAGTGATTTACTTAGTAAAAGTGTCATCGTGCGACAGGGAAAAGGTAGGGCTACGGCGTATGTTTTTAAATAACAAGGTGCTGATTAGGTGCTGATTAGGTGCTGATTTAAAAAGAAAACAAATTTTAAATAAAAAATAGTTAAAATAACATAGGGGCACATTGCAATGTGCCCTCGACAATAAGGGTGAAAGATGTCAAAAGAAGAGTAAAAAGTAGCAGTTCAAAAATTAATGATATAAGGAAAATAAGCCATGAAAGAATTTATTAGAAACAAAGAAAAATTAATCAGTGAGCAGATAAATGCGGCAATTGATCTTAAAGGTAAGTTTGGCGTTGAAAAAGCGATTGGTTATCTTGTCGGGGAAAAATTCTATAATTTAATAAAAGAATTTCAATACTTGCAAAAAAATCATAAGGATAAAACCGAAACTATAAACGATTTCAAATTGTTGATAGTCAAAAGTTCGGAAAGGATGATGGAAATATTTGCTAAAGATGAAATTTATAATTATTTCAAATTGAACCCAAGATTTGGTTCGTTGGGTCATGTGGCAACCGAAGATGAACATAAATTATTTGTTGAAAAAGGAGCAGTAGAACATACGATTGACACAGAAATTGAAGATACCTTAATTATGGGAGAAATGAAAAAATATTTAAAAATTAGCTTATAAACAATTGAACAAATTTTTTCCGCGGATTCACTGTTCTAAAAATTCCTCGAGGGTTAAATATGTAAAATTTCCTTCGTCGTAGGGGCACGGCATGCCGTACTCTTACAAGCGAATAACAAGAATTAATGTTAAGGAGTTAGCTCAATGATACAAGTGCAGGAAATAACCTTTAATTTGTATGATTTTTTTAAAACGGTCAAAAAACATTGGAAAATGGTTCTATCGATTACGGCTATTTCAACTGTTATTTCTATAAGCACGATGGGAATAAAATTTTTTTTAACGCCCGAGCTCTATGCGATCACAATGTTTATCGAACCCGGAATGATTAGCGGGGCGAACGGAAAAAAAATACCGTTAGATTCAGCGAACGAGATTGACGAAAGGATAAAAAATAAAGTTTACAGATGGAAACTAAAAGAAGAATTGATAAAACCTTTCGCCGGAGTAAACTTAAATTTCGATGTTTTAAATCCCGAAGAAACGGATCTTGTGAAAATT
>CAYPYT010000202.1:0-1489 GCA_964415105.1 uncultured Planctomycetia bacterium
CCCATTCCGCCAAGAAAACCAACCTCGTAGGTTTCAACCTACGAGGTTGAAACCTACGAGGTTGGTTTTTGGTTTTCGGGTTAACTTTTGATGAAAATGTTTTTTGCGATCAATGCCGCCGCTCCGGCGGCAACCGCGTCTTCACCTAAACTGGCGGAAAGCACTTTTACTACTTTTACGGATTCTTCATATCCCCATTGTCTTATTGTTTTCCGCACGCTTTGAAAAAAAATATCGCCCGCGGTTTCTATTCCTCTTCCGATAACAACAACTTCAGGGTTAAAAAGATTAATAAGAAACGCTATTTTTACTCCAAGATATTTCCCCGCGTTTTCCAGTTCTTCTTTCGCTATCTTTACGCCTTTTTCGGCCGCTTCTCGGATAATTTCAATATTGATATTTTCTTTTTTCCCGCCGGCAGTACTAAGAAGTAAAGCTCCTTCTTCTTCATTCTCCGCTAACCGCCGTTTCACTTTTTCGGGAATCCCCAAATCCACGCCCCGGGAACGAAGACAGCATCCGTGATCATATCCGCCCCAGCAATTATCAACTTCCCCGGCATTTTTAATCGGAGGGTTCAGGTTCAGTTCTCCGGCGCTTTTGGTAGAACCATAATAAACGTCACCCTTAATAATAAACCCGCAACTTGAATCCGAACACATAAAAATAAGGTTTTCCGCTGTAGTTACAGCCCCCAACCCCGACCATCTTTCTCCGAAAGCGGCAAGCGCCGCGTCATGTTCAACTAAAACGGGAGCATTGAATTTGTTTTCGAGCCGGGATAGGAGACCCGCGTAACTGATGATCTGTTCTTCTTCGACGGGATATCTAACCATATTGCGATACCTATCCATTACACCCCACATGCCGACACCAATACCTTTTATGTCATGCCGGGATATCCCCGATTTACTGATAAGTTCTTCCGTGATCAATATTGCTTTTTCAGCCAACTTCTCAAACGATTCATTTTCTTTTTTGATTTTTTCTTTTGACAATATCCGGCCTGACAAATCCATCATAACGGCAATAATCGACGAATCCGGAGTAATATGCGGCGCTCCCAAATCAAGGCCTATGGCGTATCCATATTGCCGATTCAAGGTCAAAAGTTCCGGCCGGCGTCCGCCCGTAGAAATATCGAGCCCCGTTTCTAAAACGATTTTGTTTTTTACGTATTTGTTAATATAGTTGGATACTGTTACGATATTCAGGTCGGTTAATTTTGAGATTTCGGCACGGGATACTTCTTTGCCGCGTCTGATAGCATCAAGAATCGTCAGATTCCTCCGCTCTTTTTCGGACAATCGGTCTTCTTTGATAATAAAATCTTCCATGTTTAATGAGCACATGATTTAGACACACGAAGTGTGGCTAAATCATAAGTGCGAATTTAATCCTCGCAAGTTCTAAGCGGGGATCCAGTTCTACCTTTAATGAGCACATGATTTAGACACACGCAAGTGTGACTAAATTATAAATGCGAATT
>CAYPYT010000202.1:1589-2670 GCA_964415105.1 uncultured Planctomycetia bacterium
ACACCCTTAGGGATCCTTCAGCCCTTCGGGCTTCAGGATGAGGGGTCGGAAAACACCCCGACCCCTCACCTATTTCCTGACCGGTTTAGCGTACCAATCCTTTATAACCTGTTCGGCCGGTTTGTTTTGAGGTGTAAACCCGCGGTTATACAAACCCCCCATTTTTACATTAGTTCCCCAATACCACCAATAAACACCGTAAAACCAATCTTTATCCCAAAATGTCGATAGAAGCGCTTCGTAGTAGTTTTTTTGAAGTTCAAGATTCACTTCACTTCGCGGAATATGTTCCCAAGGACGAATAACCGCTCCATCCGCGGACGAACAGCCTATCTCCGGAAAGATTATGGGTTTCCCGATTTTTCGTTGGAATTTTTCCAGTTCCACCGCCCATTTCTTCCATGCCGCCCGTAATTCTTTACTCGTCGGAACCATTTTTTCCGTAAGAGGGAAATAGGCGTTAACTCCGGCATAATCCAATAAGTCCCAAAACCTTATATCCGCATATCTGTCCCAATGCGCGGCATATGTTAAAAGACCGGAGTATTTTCCTCGAATTTTTTTGATCAGATCTCTCCAGAGATAGCCCTTCACCGTAGCGGATGTGGACAATTCCGTTCCCACGCATATCATCTCAACATTTTCCTTACTCGCGATATCCGCGTAATACATCAGGTAATCTTTATATTTCTGAAACCAAGCGTCCCATTCGGATTCTTTTGTCGCGCCGATCTCTCCCCTCCAGCTTCCGTCCGACTTATCCAAAAGGTCAAGGTGAGGTTTAAGCATCACTTTCAATCCAAGTTCATGTGCTTTGCGTATCGCGTGAATGATTGATTCATCCGACGGAGTTTTCTCCGTTCTATGAATATCCCCGGACCACGGAGTCGTCTGATACCAAGTCACAAGTATACTCACCCAATTAGCGCCTAATTCGCTGATCTTTGTCAGAGACTGGTCTGAAGACAGAGCAAGATATCCTTCCTGCGACCAAGTAACATAACCTACCCCTTTTTGAAAAACACCGTCCCGGCCGCATTTGCTGAAAATCTTTATACCGAAGAAAAGCGCGGCGACTATT
>CAYPYT010000203.1:0-2650 GCA_964415105.1 uncultured Planctomycetia bacterium
GAACCCTAAATACGAATAAACCACAACCGGAATATTTCTATAAATTTCATCCCGCGTAATTTTTTCTAAAACACTTTCTCCCCGCGCGCTTTCTTGCGAATATTCTAAAATTATGAAATCCGGTTTTTGTATCTCTGCTTTTTGTTTAAAACTTTCAAAATCTTCCACGGCGTCAACATCATATCTCTCCCGCGAAAAAACTTCCTTAATCTCTTCAGCATGAGGACTATCGGAAGGAATAATGAGCAAAACAAGAGGATTTGTCCTTCCGGTAATAATCCTCTTTATTTCATTCATAAGTTTCGTGAGCTCAAAAGGTTTCCGCATAAAACCTTCCGCCTCGATCTCTTTAAAAAGTCCGTCTAAATCCGCTCTTGCCGTCAGCACCAAAACCGGATACATTGTTCTTCCGTGCTGAGTGGATATTTTATCATAAAATTCCAATCCGTTCATTTTCGGCATATTTATATCTAAAATGATCAGATCCGGTTTTATCTGTTCAAGTTTTGCCAGAGCCTCCGCGCCGTTATTCGCGGAAATAACTATATATCCTTCTTTTTCAAGCTGAAATTTCACCATTTCCACAAAATCGGCTTCATCATCAATGAATAAAATAGTTTTTTTCTGCATTTCATTCCTTTCTACCGCTTCGTAGGGGCGGACCCATGTGTCCGCCCTTTTCTCTTTTCTTTATCCGAATTATGTGGGCGCACACTCGGGTGCGCCCCTACGGTATTAAAGGAGGCGAAACTCTCCGACCCCTCATTTAATCAGAAACATATGGCAGAGAAAAATTAAAAGAACTGCCTTTGCCCGCGTCGGATACGGCCCAAATTTCCCCTCCGTGCTGATCGATTATCTCTTTACATATTGCCAGTCCAAGCCCTGTACCCTTTGCTCCTGTTGCCGACGCGTTAGCCAATTGTTTAAACTTTTTAAACAATTCGGGGATATCTTCCTTATCGATTCCCGTACCTGTATCAATTACGCTCACAATTATATTTTTACAAGCTCCATCAAAATAGCTTTTTACCGTTACGCCTCCCCGAGGCGTAAACTTGATAGCGTTATTTATGAGATTGTTCAGCACCTGAATTACGCGATCAGGATCAAATTTAACCTTCAAAAAAGTGTTATCAAGCTCAAATTTAAGATAAAGCCCGTATTTTTCGGCAAGAGGTTTTTGGGTCAGAACAACTTCCTCAATGATCTTATTGATCTGATACGCGCCGATCTTAAGACTGACTTTTTCAAATTCAAGCTTAGAAAGTTCCAATACGTCATCAATAAGCCGGTTCAGTCTCTCTATATTATTTGATACTTTCCCCAGCAGATTCCTTTCCCGCGCCTTTATCCCGCCGGTTTTTGAAACAAAATCAATGGCTATCCGCATAGTCGCTAAAGGCGTTCGGATCTCATGAGAGACCATTAAGGTAAAGCTCTTTTGAGCCTCATATAACTTTTTAAGTTTTTCATTCTGTTTTTTTATATTTTCCGCGAGTTCTCGGTTTTCCTCCTCCAGATCATATTTATTCAAAGCCTGTTTTACAACAATTTTTAAATCCGTGTCATCCCAAGGTTTATTAATAAACCTGTAAACTTCCCCTTTATTTATCGCCTCCGTCGCTATTTTCAGATCCGCGTATCCGGTAAACAAAATGTTAATGATACGCGGATAGTTTTCTTTTATGGTTTTTAAAAATTCCACTCCCGTGATCTTGGGCATTTTCTGATCCGACATTACCACTTTAACCGTATTTTGCTCCAAGATCCGCGCGGCTTCTCTATGATCGACCGTAAAAAATATTCCAAATGTTTCGTCTCTGAATAAACGTCTTAAAGAATTTAATACGTTTTTCTCATCATCTATGATTATCATATCAATTTTTTTCATACCGCCATACTCCTTACTGTCCGTTTTTTATCGGAAGACGAACAGTAAAAGTTGTTCCCTTCAATATTTCACTTTCCACTTCAATAGTTCCCGCATGCCTTTTTATTATGCCGTGTGATATGGAAAGCCCCAGCCCAGTACCCTTACCGACAGACTTAGTCGTAAAAAAAGGATCGAAAATTTTAGACAAATTCTCCCGGGAAATCCCTACTCCCGTATCGCTTATTTTAACGGTAATGCCGGTTTTTTCGGCTTTTGTTTCTATTGTCACAAGACCCCCTTCATCAGGGATCGCCTGTATCGCGTTCATCAAAATATTCATAAAAACTTGATTAAGCTGTCCGGGATGACAGCGAATCAAAGGAAGTTTTTTTAAGTCCTTACGCACTTCACACTTATATTTCATCTCACTCCAGACAATTTTCAGCGTAGTTTCAATACAGCTGTTAATGTCCGCTTCCACCATTTTCGTCTCATCGGCATGCGCGAAACTTCTTAAACCCCCAATTATATCTTTAACCCTATCCGCGCCCATCCTTGTTTCTTTAAATAAATTATCGATATCTTTAAGAATATATTCCAGTCCCGGATCTTTACGCGTTTGGGCAATTTCAGAAAAAACTTTATCATTACTCTTTCCTTTTTCCAACGCGTCAAACAAAGACGCGTATTGTTCAAGCAGTTTTTTAAAAACTTTTACATATTCACTTAAAGTGTTCAAATTGCTTAAAATAAATCCCGTTGGATTATTTATTT
>CAYPYT010000204.1:0-2629 GCA_964415105.1 uncultured Planctomycetia bacterium
ACATTTCTTAGTGACGGGGCGCTTATTCCGAGCGAACTTGTGCGCCGCGCGCACGTTGCCGGATATCGGGCGATCGCGATCACCGATCACGTGGACTATTCGAATATTGACATTGTTCTTCCGGGCATAATTGAAGCGGCAAAAGTTTTGAACAAATACTGGGATATTCTGGTTATCCCGGGTGTTGAAATTACGCATGTACCTCTTGAAGTTTTTCCGGAACTTACCTCTTATGCCCGAAAAAAAGGCGCGAAAATAGTTGTCGCGCATGGGGAGTCGCCGGTTGAACCGGTATTGACCGGGACAAATGCCGCCGCTATCGTAGCCGGTGTGGATATTTTGGCGCATCCGGGTTTTATTCGAAAAGAAGTCGCGGAATTCGCCGCGAAAAAAGGGGTGTACTTGGAAATAACCGCTCGAAGAGGTCATTCGGAAACTAACGCGCATGTTTTTGATGCCGCCGGTAAAGCGGGCGCGAAATTGGTTTTGAATAGTGACGCGCATACCCCTGAGGATATTCTTACTTCTGAGCGAAGAAATGAAATTCTGGAAAATCTAACTGATTCAAATGAGATCCGGAAAGCCATAATCAAAAATTCGCAAGATTTGATAAGCGGGATAGGATCCCTATAGGAAAGCTGTCGGCTTTCGGTTAAAAAGTTACCTTGACGTTCATTCTCTTAACGTAGTTTTTTCTTATTCGACGGCTTGACACGGCTAAATATTGTGATATACTTCAACCAGAAAAAAAATTCCTAACTGTTCTTTAATAATTAACGAAAAGTACCGTCGAGATAGTTTCGATTCAGGCAAAGAAGGGAGGGATGAAATAAAAACAAAGCCGGAAACTGTCTATCCTAAGGCGATACCAATATAGAAAACATGCGGGTGATATGTATCACTCGTTAATAATAATTTGCAGTTTTTTTATTACCTTATTAAGGAGGTAAAATGAGATTTTTGAAAGTATTATGCGTGATGGCGCTGGTATTTGCTGTTTCCGCTGTCGCTTACGCTGAAACCCAGAGCGTAAAGGTGAGCGGAGATATCACAATGCGCGGTTTCGCGAGAGGCTGTTATGATTTGAACAATGACCCGGTTGCTCTTGCAGATGATGGATCAATATCCAACGCGTGGGGGACTTTTCTGCAGAGTACAGCGGAAGTTCAGATCGATGCGGATCTTACAGACAACGTAGGCGGTGTTATACGATTGGTCAATCAGAGAGTGTGGGGATCGGGCAACTATTTTAGTGAAGGTGGGGCATTGACAGGTCAGGTCGCTATGCCTTATGACGATACCTTTACTCGAACCGCGGTCGCTCCAGGTTCCGCGGACGCGTTTGAAGTCGCTCTTGATTTGGCGTACATTGAACTCAAAGAGTTCCTTTATTCACCTCTTACGTTGAAAATAGGTCGACAGGATCTTTGGTTCGGTAAAGGTTTCATCGTTGGCGCGTCGCAGATGGATCCGACAGCCGCTCTTTTCGCTCGTGAATATACGGCGATAAATTCTTTTGACGCGGTAAGAGCCACTTTGGATTACAGCCCGTGGACTATTGATGGTGTTTACGCGAAGATACATGAAAACGCGTTAAGAGCGGATGATGACACTAATCTTTGGGGTGTAAACGTCGGATATGTGTTTGACCAATACAACGCGGAAGCTGAAGGTTATGGTTGGTATAAGAATCGAAGGTTTTGCGGTCGTGCCGCCAATGCCGCGACATTGATTCCTGTCGCTTATGGTCACGATTCAGACGATGTGTATACGCTCGGTGGTCGAGGAAGTTTTGATCCGATCGAAAACTGGACGGTTGCTGTTGAAGGCGCGTACCAGTTTGGTGAATATCTTGGCAAACCTGAAACAAAATGGAACAGAAACAGGCGCGCGTTCGCGGTTGACGTGTCAGCGGAATGCCGTTATTTTCAGGAAGAGTTTGCTTGGAAACCTGTTGCCAGCTTAGAATACATTTTGTATTCCGGTCAGCTTGACATGGGTGAAAACAGCCCGAACAATAGCGGAAATTACACGGGTTGGGATTTTATGTACAGGGGAAAATTTGACACGGCGATACGTGAGTTCCAGAACGTTTATTACGGAACGCTGCAAGGATCGGCACCGTCAAATACAAACCAGCATCAGCTTCTGCTTAAAGGTTCGATCGAACCGACCGACAGCATAACGGTAGACGCGACTTACGCTCATTTTTGGCTCGCTGAACGTTGGTCTGCGGCGAACAAAGCAACCGATGTCGGAGGAGAATTTGATTTCAAGGTAACATGGGACTATACGGAAGATGTATCTTTTAACTTCCTGTCCGGATGGTTCTTTCCTGGATCACATTTTCTTGAAGGTCGAAATGATGTAGCGACTGATGTAGTCGGTACAGTTAAACTTAGCTTCTAAGTGTATCAGCATTTGTTCCAACGTTCAAAAGAAAACAGGGACGTCACCCGCAAGGGAGACGTCCCTGTTTTTTTGCGTAGGGGCGCAATATCTTGCGCCCGTTCAGATGACAATAATTATGCAGGGACAGTCTCGCCCGTCCCTGTCCGTTGTCAAATAATGGTTACCACCAACCTCGTAGGTTATACCAATTACAAAAAATAATTACCCAAAAGGAGAA
>CAYPYT010000205.1:0-2623 GCA_964415105.1 uncultured Planctomycetia bacterium
TGCGAGTGTAAAAGGGCTTGAGATTATTCAAAGGTTACGAACATACCAAGTGGCGAATCATACGCCGATGGAAACTATGCAATTTGTTACACGATTACAAAAAAATTTGGCAGTGATGGAAAATGCCGGAGTAACCGGGGCTATCGGTTTCGGTTAGAGCGCAGATTATAGTCGGGTTGCCCGCTTTAGGAATGGATATTTATTTCTGAAAGCAAAAAAAGATGGATACATGCTTGATTGCTTGTATTCACATGTAAAGTGGTAACTTATTGGCTGTTATGCCGCAGGCTACCTCAACAACAGCGATGGCGCGCTGAACAACAGAGGTGTCAACGGCAACTATTGGAGCAGTACGCAGAACAGCGGTACCAACGGGTACAAACTGAACTTCAACAGTACGAACTGCGACCTGAACAACAACAATAAGGCCAACGGCTTTAGCGCGCGTTGTCTCAGCGACTATGAACCAAAACTGCCAAAAAATAAAGAAATTCAGGGGAAGGCGCGTGATTCGCGCCACACGCGCTCGTCATCCTGAGGAGCTCTGCGACGAAGGATCTGTGATTGGGTGAGGAAGGTGCGCGATTCCACGCACAGGGTGGAAAAGGGTGGGGTTCTTCGTCGGGAAGAGCCCTCCTCAGAATGACGAGATGGATTCTTCGTCGCCTGCGGCTCCTCAGAATGACGAGTGTGGAGTGGGGGCGCACGTTCGTTGTTTTGCGCCACACACGCTCGTCATCCTGAGCGGGAGCGAAGGATCTGTGAAGATTAAAGGGTGAATTATGGCATTGTACAGTACTCTACCAATTTTTAAGAAAGGGTACGATTTACTGATAGAAATTTATAAAATGACAACTGGTTTGTCTCGCGAATACAAATACAGCATTGGTGAAAAACTGAAAAACGAAACCCTTGAGTTACTACTGCAAATTTATAAAGTTAATTCGAGCAGAGAAAAAGAAGCTCATATGGATCGATGCAGAGAAAACGCGGAAGCTATACGTTTGCTTATCCGGTTGTTGCATGATTTGAAACAAATAAGTATCAAGAAAATGATCTCCCTCAACATGCTGATAGAAAACGTGAGTAAACAGCTCCACGGATGGAAAAAATCAATCAATAAAACAAAGGCAACAAAAAATGAATAATACGCGATTGATTACCGATTTATTTTATGCTTACTACAATGCTCGGCGGCACAAAAGAAGCACTATCAACCAATTGAAATTTGAATTAGATTTTGAGCACGAAATCTTTAAACTATGTAGCGAAATAGAAAGTCGCACTTATAAACCATTGCGCGAGGTGGCATTTATTGTGAACAGACCCGTAAAACGCGAAATATTTGCCGCGGATTTTAGGGATAGAGTAGTGCATCATCTTTTGTTTCAATATCTTGAACCCATAATCGGAAAATACCTTATTTGCGATTGCTATTCATGCCGTAAAGGGAAAGGCACAAGCGCCGGCGTTCAAAGGGCGGCAAAGTTTTTAAGATCTTGTTCTCAAAACTACAAGAAAGACTGCCATATCATGCAAATGGATATTTCAGGCTACTTTATGGGTATCGATAGGGAGTTGCTATATCGCAAAGTAAACGGCATATTGCAAAAGGAGTATCAAAAGTGTGCTTTGTCCGGCAGGAGTGTACTTTTTGACACAGGTATGGTTGATTTTTTGCTGAAGAAAACTATATTTCGCAACCCCGCCGATAATTGTAGGATTAGAGGGTCGCGTTTGGGATGGAACGGGCTTCCTGCCAATAAAAGTTTGTTTCATACTTCGGAGGGTTGCGGTTTACCAATAGGCAACCTCACCAGCCAGCTTTTTGGCAATGTTTTTCTGAATGATTTTGACCATTGGATGAAAAAAGTTATGGGTTTTAAATATTACGGTCGTTACGTGGATGATTTTTTTGTTATACATCCTGAGAAGCGTTATCTTTTAAACGCTTTGCCGAAGATCAAAGACTATCTAAAAGTGAATGAAAAACTCACCTTACATCCCGATAAAACAAAAATAAAACCTTTTAAGGCGGGATTTTTATTTCTCGGCGCGGTAATAAAGCCTTACCGTGTTTACATCGCAAATCGCACCAAAGGCAACTTTTACCGGATTATAAAAAAATACAACAAAATTATACTTGCGCATAAACCAACTGATGAAGAAAAGGATCTATTTATAAACAGTTTGAACTCATATCTGGGAATAATGAGGCATTACAAGACGCATAAGGTAAGAAAAAAGATGATTAAAAATCAGATTTCGACAGAGTGGTGGAATTTAGCTTTTGTTACGCGTGGATACAAAAAATTTGTGTTATCTCCGTGGAAACGCGCGTTTAACGCGCAAGGTGAAAAAGGGTGGGGTTCTTCGCTTGCGCTCAGAATGACGAGATAGATTCTTCGCTGGCGCTCAGAATGACGAGTGTGGGGAGTGGTGGCGCACGCGTAAGGTGGAAATGGATGGGGTTCTTCGCTTGCGCTCAGAATGACGAGATAGATTCTTCGCTGGCGCTCAGAATGACGAGTGTGGGGAGTGGTGGCGCACGCGTAAGGTGGAAATGGATGGGGTTCTTCGCTTGCGCTCAGAATGACGAGATAGATTCTTCGCTGGCGCTCAG
>CAYPYT010000206.1:0-2620 GCA_964415105.1 uncultured Planctomycetia bacterium
CCGGAAAGAAAGTTTTTATTCTTGGAGAAAGCCTGGGAGGGCTTATCGCTTTTCACGAGGCTTCGTTATATCCGGACATTTTTGACGGGACAATATTGATCTCGCCGGCCTTTTTTAGCCGGCTGAAATTTTCTTTTATGGAATATTTGCGGATGTTCGCCGCGAATTTATATGATCCCCGCCGCCGATTCAATATGCCTTTTGACGCTGAAATGTGTACCAAAGACGAAGATTATCAAACTCTATTGAACAATGATCCGGGAGAACATCGGTTTGCCACCGCGAAACTCTTATGGTGTACGTTTATGTCTCAAATAAAAAGTGTGTTTCGCGCCGGAAAACTCAAAACACCGGTATTATTCTTACTCGCGGGAGAAGATTCTTTGGCAAGCCCGGAAGTTAGCAAGGTTATATTTGAAAGAGTAAAAACAACAGACAAAAAAATTATTGTCTATCCCGCAATGTCTCACGCGCTTTCGATAGAGCTCGGAAAAGAAAAAGTGTTCGGTGACATCCTGGATTGGATAAATAAGAGATAAAGGTGAAATGAAAAAGAATATATTGGATTATAGTCTTACGGAACTTGAGAAGGAAATGAAACTTATGGGCGTGCCGAGGCATCGCGCGAAGCAGATTTTTTTATGGATCTATCATAAAAATGCCGATTCTTTTTCAAAAATGACGAATATTCCGAAAACTTTTATTGAAAAGCTTAAAAACCAATTTAATATTTCACGCGTTGAATGTGAAGAACATCTTACTTCATGTGACGGGACGGAGAAGTTTTTATGGAAGTTGAAAGACGAAGAATATGTCGAAACGGTGCTGATAAAAGAAGGTCCGCGCCGGACGGTATGCATATCCACTCAAGTCGGATGCAAGTTTAAATGCCCGTTTTGCGCCAGCGGACAAAAACGGTTTAAACGTAATCTTACAGTTTCCGAGATAGTGGATCAGTTTCGGATGAGCTCTTCCCGTGTGAGTAATGTCGTTTTTATGGGAATGGGTGAACCTTTGGATAATTACGATAATCTGATAAAAGCTATCCGTATAATAAATATGCCCGAAGGGTTAGGTTTGGCGGCGCGGAGGATAACAGTTTCAACCTGCGGGATAGTTCCTGAGATTTTTCGTTTGAAAGAAGAGGGCCTTCAGATAGAACTTTCGGTTTCTTTGCACGCGCCGGATGATAAACTTCGAGATGTGCTTGTCCCCGCGAATCGCAGGTATAAGATTAAAGAACTTATTTCCGCTTGTCTGGCATATCACCAAAAAACAAAAAGAATAATTACTTTGGAGTATATTCTGCTGAGCGGTCAAAATGATTCCGCGCGTGAGGCGAAAAAACTCGCGAGACTGGCAAAAAAAATGAAAGCGAAAGTTAATCTCATAAATTATAGTCCTCTATTTGGAAGTGACGCCTCTGTCTCGGCGGTGAAAGATAGACTTTTGTTTAAAAATATACTGCGGGAAAATAAAGTTACGGTAACCGTCCGAAAATCAAAAGGCGCGGATATACTTGCCGCGTGCGGACAACTGGCGGCCAAAATTCAAAAAAAATGAAATATAAACTTATAATTTTTGATGTTGACGGAACGATTACGCGGCATATTTCAAGCTGGAGGCTCATCCATGAAAAACTTGGACTTTGGGACGCTTTAGCGAGGAAATATCAGTATGAATTTTCCTCCGGCAGAATAAACTATAAAAAGTTTTGCGAACTTGACGCGGCGCATTGGAAAGGTATTAGGGAGAAGAAAATACGCGGAATATTTAAAGCTGTGCAATACTCAAAAAATGTTAAAAAAGTCATCGGGAAGTTTAAAAATATGAATTTTAAACTCGCGGCGGTTTCAACGGGACTTCAGTTCATTACTGACAGGATAAAAGAAGAATTAAAATTCGATTATGTTTTAGGCAACAGGCTTAATACGAGAGGCGGGATTTTGACCGGAGGGGTCAAAATAAATATAAGTCACGGCGCGAAAGGAAATGTTGTCCGAAAAATCTCAAAAAAGTTTAATATCAAAAATTCGGAGATAATAGCTGTTGGGGATACAGACGGGGACATTCCTATGTTCAGGATGGCGGGATATTCGATCGCGTTTAATTCTTCAAGTAAAAAGCTTTCTCGCGCTTCGGATTATGAGTGCGCGTCGCGCGATTTTATGGAAATATACAAAAAAGTACGAGAGCTTAACACCGCGCGCGAATAAAAAAAAGCAGTTTATTAAAACTGCTTTAAAAGTTAGCTTTTCTTTCACCTTTATGTATCTTGTTTTTAAAGGGGGAGAGAAAAGCTATAAAAGACCCATGCCTTAGCTGCCGAATCTAATTGTCTTTATACAAACAAGTATAGCACATTATGCTTCAGAGGCAACTTTCGAGTCAAAAAATTAACACAAGTAGTTAGCTTCCCAAAAAGCTTAATATCCATAGAAAGAACTGCCGTTCTTTACCTTAAAGACCACAAGTTAATCTCTTAAAAACGAACAATTACCCTATACCACCACCAACCTCGTAGGTTAGTGGTGTGGGGGAACCACCACTAACCTACGAGGTTGGTGGTTACAATAAAGTGTAGGGGCGGACCTGTGCGCGCGCCCGTGAATGGCAAGTT
>CAYPYT010000207.1:0-2609 GCA_964415105.1 uncultured Planctomycetia bacterium
TTTTTCTTTAACATAAAAATCAGCGGACGGAAGCCGCGCGAAGCGCGGATTACGTCCGCTGGATTGCCTGGTTATACAATTTTAATTTGTTTATTATACCGCAAATTTTGTAGTTGTGATACCTACGAATATGCCGAGTATTGCTGATATAATAAGGATAGGTATTATGCTTTTTATATCAGTTTTAGCGACAAGTATTACTATTGGCAATGCTGACAATTCGGCAATAATTAAGCCTTTTAACCAAGGTGAAAAAGGGATTTTAATATATGATATTATTATTCCTAAAACAACCCAGTGGACAAAAGCAGATATATTTGCATATTTATCAATTTTTTGAATTATCATAGGAATTACATCAATTATTCCGGCGATTATCCCGATAGCTAAAGAAAATAATAATTTAGACATTGTGTTCTCCTATATTTTTTATTTATGTATAACGCTTGAAATAACCGGCTTTTGGAGCGGCTTTAGCCGCGGAAAAAGTCCGGTTGATTGATTTGTTATATGTTTTTATTAATCCATTATTATTTTGACAAATCTTTGCCCAAATCTTGTAAATTCAATAGGGTAATTTCCATAGTCATTAATTTTTATTTGGGGTATTCCAGAAATATGTAGCAAATTGTACGAGTTACATTCACCAACTAATCCCATAAGAAAAGTTGACTCATATTCAGGGAAATATATAGCTATATCTTCAAAATTTAGTCTATAATTTTTGTTTGTGTGATGTCTTTGACTTTGGGGAACTTGCTTTTCGTAAATTTTGCCTAATAGTTGAATTGCGCCTATCGATAGAGATTCAACACATTTAAATATATGATCTAGTTCTACATAGTCTATTTTATCTGGATCATTATTTTTCAACATTGCGTTTGCCAATAAATTTGCAGCAGCTTTTAATTTTTCTTCTTTTGAATTATAGATAATCACGTGTCGAAATTGCTTTAGTGTATCTGAAAATTCATCTTGGTTTACAGATAGAATATCAATTCTTCCTTCGAGGTTTTTTATTTTGTCCGAAAAATACTCTATCGCTTTATCCAATGCTTTTTTTGTTGAATTTCCAATATATTCATCAATGAGCACAGGTATTCCACCAAGGCTTATTCCTGGAGGTATAGAAAATGACGCACAAGCAATTTTTATGGCAGTTATGACATAATCCTTTATTGTGGGTTTTATTTGTAAATCTTTTTTATTTTTCATATAACGTTTGAAATAACCGGCTTTTGGAGCCGCTTTAGCGGCGGAAAAAGTCCGGTTGATTGAATTGTTATGAGCTATCTTTCTATATTTTTTTTAATCCATTCCCAAAATTTTTTAGTCATAAAACCATTTCTTTCGCGAATATTAAGTTCGCAGATAAAAAGGTTTCCTTTTGGCTCGACTAGTGGTTTTAATCGTGTTTGCCATTTATTTTTGTTGGAAGTGGTATAGAGAACCCATACGTTGGAATTACACCTAAACCAATCAAGGGACAGATTCATTTTTTCTTCTACTTGTTCGTAGGTCACTTCTGCTTTTGGTTCAATAAAAACATGATAAAATTTACCCATTTTCCCCCTCCTTTTCTATCGTATCAGAGGAGCTATTTTCTGAAGGAGAAGTTGATGTGTCTGGTTGTTCGGCTTCTAATAGGTCTTCTTCATTAGGGCTATTTGGAATGGGTTCAATACTGTCTTTAGGATTTACTTCTAGTTTTGGGGTCCCTTTCATTCCTAACTTTAGCTGTTCATGTACTAAGAACTCTGCCCCTTCAAGTAGAGCTGCTTGGGGATTACGATCTGCAAAATTAATAAGTCGCCAAAGCATAATAAAACAAAGGATGAAAATGAAAATTAAAGCTAAGGCAGAAACCCAAACCAATTTCACAGACCAAGCTATTAACGCCATAGATAATGATACGATAATTAAAACTTTGCAGATTTTACCAACAACGCCTCCTGGTAATTTTATTTTTGATACATTGTGGATGATTTTTTGCAAATCAAAATCCAAGAAACACCTCCTTATATAATTTCCAAATAATTATTTTATTTTCTCATAACACCCGAGCTCAGCGGTTTTACGGAGCGGCGAAGCCGCGGAGTAAAATCCGCTGGAGCGAATTGTTATACCTTGATTTTATTCAATTCTATATTACCAATTCTATTAGGATTTTCAATATCTTTATCCCAGGTTGCGGGAATTGTAGGGGCGCGGTTTCCGCACCCGTTTATTTTATTATTGATATTATTATCCGGGCGGGGTGACCCCGCCCCTACAATATTTATTATTCCATGAATATGATTTGGCATAATAACATATTCATCGGGGGATAAATTTTTATATTTTTTAAATATTTCATACCATTCAGAATTAATCATATTTCCAACGTCATTTAATATCATTTTATCATTTTCAACCGTACCGAAAATCTGTTGCCTGTTTTCAACGCAAATTGTGACAAAATAATATCCTGGCATTGAATAATTATGCTGGGGTATGCGGTTGGTATTACGGCGGGTGGGGAATTTTGGCATTTTATTAATTTATTTTTATAGGTATAACAGTTAATATGTAGCATACACTTTTTTTGATAACGTTAGTAATTTTCAAGC
>CAYPYT010000208.1:0-2539 GCA_964415105.1 uncultured Planctomycetia bacterium
GATTCACCGAGAGAGACCTCCGGATAAACCTCAGTCTGTACCTCCAAGAAATTTTACCGAAGAAAAAGAAGACAAAATGCCGAAAGATGAATCGGAAGTTTCCGGCGCGCTCCGGGACAAATTTAATTGGAAAGGTGTTACGAATTATGTAAAAAGCAAAAAAATGTCGGTATACACCTTTTTGAACAAAGCCAATCCCGTAGAATTCAATGAAAAAAAACTCGTTATCGGGTTTGGAAAAGATCTTGCTTTCAACAAAGAGGTTCTTGAGACGGAAAACAATAGAAAAATTATCGAAGAGGCCGCGAATAAAGTGACCGGCTTTACCCCGCGAGTAGAATTTGTTTTACTGGATTTTCTGGGCGGCGAGAAAGAAAAAAAAGACGATATCGTAAAACGAAAAAATATTGCTAAAGAAAAAATGAGACCCATTATTGAAAAAGCGATAGATGTTTTCGGAGGTCATATCGTACGGGATTTTGTAGAGGAGGAAATGTGATAAAAGGATTTCCATCAGTGATGGCGAAGCTTATTAAAGAATTCAGTAAAATGCCCGGAGTAGGCGTTCGTTCCGCGGAACGTCTTACGTTCCACATACTGAAGTCTTCCGAGGAAGATGTCAGGTCTCTTTTGAAGTATATCGGCCAAGTGAAAGAAAACGTTCGTTTTTGCGATCAATGTAATAACCTTAGTGAAAACAAAATTTGTTCGATATGTTCAGACGCGAGACGGGAGGCCTCAAAATTATGCGTAGTCAGTTCTCCGAACGGAGTTATCGCGATGGAAAAAACCGGCGCGTATAACGGGTTATACTATGTGCTTTTGGGTGAATTGTCTCCTATCGACGGTGTGGGGCCGAGGGAACTTAAAATTGAAGGGCTCTTCAAGAGAATCAGGGAAGGAAAAATCAAAGAGATTATTTTGGCGACAAATTTCACTACTGAAGGGGAAACCACGGCATTATATATCGCGAAATTGCTTGAAGAACTTGAGATCCGCGTGTCGCGGCTTGCCCGAGGCGTGCCTGTAGGGGCCAGTTTGGAATATGCCGATGCCGCTACGCTTCAAAGAGCTTTGGAAGAACGCAGATAAAAGCGGGATTTCCCCAAAAAAACGGCATTTCGCTTGACACCTGCAAAAGAGATGCTATATTAAAGAGGATGAGGATGCCTTAAAAAAGGCAAAAATTTTTCAACTTTTTCGGCAAGGAGGATTTATGGGTATTGTGGAAGCGATAAAAAACGGATTCGGCAAAGCGTCTAAACTTGTGAATGTTATTTTGGTGTTTTTCGTTTTCAATACCGTAATCGGTCTAATAAGTTTGCCGCTTAGTAATCCCGATAGAGCCGGAAGTCCGGCGGTTATGATAATATCAATCATTTCAAGTGTGGTGTTCTTTTTGATATTTGTGTTTCTTCAGGGCGGCGCGATGGGTTTGGTAAAGGATCAGATAAAAAAATCTTCAGCCAGTCTGGCTGATTTTACGGATTACGGCAGGAAGTTTTACGTAAGGATATTGGGTCTTTTGGCTCTCTATATTCTTATCGCCATCGGTATAGTTTTAGTTCTCAGTTTGCTGTCGGCGGGTATATTGCTGTTGGGAGACAATCTGGTGACGCGAAGCATCGTCGCTACGATCGTAACCGTAGCCGCGATCGTTATCATTACAATGATGGTCTATCCGATATATGCTATTGTGGTTGACGATGTAAGCACAATAGATGCCTTTAAAAAAGGAGTTCTTTCAGCGAAAACACATTTTAGGAGCACACTCGGACTTTTTCTCAGTTTGTTCGTAATAAGTGTTTTTATCTCGCTGGTCGTAGGCTTTATTCTGGGTATGATTATGGTTCCGCTTAATGCTAATTTAGGTCAGGTAATAATTGCTATTGTGAACGCGCTGGTTCAGTCCTATCTTCCGGTTGTCATGATGGTATCTTTCATGAGCTTCTATATGTCTTTGGATAAGAACGTGAACATTCAAAGCGCGGGCGAAGGCGCGTAATGTTATTGTACGCGGGGAAATTATAAAGAGCTGACAATAAAAAGATTCCGCGCGGGTTTCATTCGGAAATAGGGATAATTCGTAAACAGGTGAAAACATAACCAAAATACGAATTGTCCCTATTTTTCTGCCCATAATTTTGTTATCCCGAACAATAGAACCGCACCCTAAATTGATCTTAATACCAATTGTAAAAAATAATTACCCAAAAGGATAGAGATCCCGGGCTTGACGGGGGATCTCGTATTTAGTCAAAGCTGGCGCGGTGAGTGTGTTTTTTTGCTAATAATGCGTGCCACTTAGGGTGTTTTGTGATAGAATAATCGGCTCATTTGGATTAAAAACGTTAAACTGTAAATAATCAGGAGGTTTAAGAATGAAACGTCTTATGGTTCCGCATGATGGTAACAGCGGTGTGGCGCATGTCGCGCATGCCACTAATGAAGTGATAGCGATTTATCCCATAACCCCGTCAACTCCAATGGGCGAAATTTCCGATGCTAAATCGGCGCGCGGAGAGAAAAATATATGGGG